>JACDBJ010000302.1 GCA_013695005.1 Pseudonocardiales bacterium | reverse complement strand
CGGTGCCCTGCAGCTCGACCAGGGTGCCGGCGTCGGTGGCCACCACGTTCATGTCGACCTCGGCGCGGGAGTCCTCCGTGTAGGGCAGGTCGAGCCGCACCCGGCCGTCCACCACCCCGACGCTGATCGCGGCCACCGCACAGGCCAGCGGCTGCGGGTCCGACAGCCGGCCGGCGGCGCCCAACCAGGTGACCGCGTCGGCCAGCGCGACGTACGCGCCGGTGACTGCGGCCGTGCGGGTGCCACCGTCGGCCTGCAGCACGTCGCAGTCGACGGCGATGGTGTTCTCGCCGAGCGAGGCGAGGTCGATGCACGCCCGCAACGAGCGGCCGATCAACCGGCTGATCTCGTGGGTACGCCCGCCGATCCGGCCGCGTACCGACTCCCGGTCGCTACGGGTGTGGGTGGCCGAGGGCAGCATCGCGTACTCCGCGGTGACCCAGCCCAGCCCGGAACCGGCCCGCCACCGCGGCACCCCCTCGGTCACGCTCGCGGCGCACAGCACCATCGTGTCGCCGACCTGGATCAGCACCGATCCCGCCGGGTGCCGCTGGAAGCCGCGGGTGATCCGCACCGGTCGGAGCTCGTCGTCCGCCCGTCCGTCTGCTCGTGTCACAACATCAGTGAACCCGACCGCCGGCCACCACGTTGTTCCGGGTATGACACTCATCGGCGGCATTCCGGCCCACCCACTGATCACCCACGCAGCGGTGAGCAGCTGCGTGACGTGTTGGTGGTCACCCGGCTGGTGGTGTGGATCGGACACGCCGGTTCCACCGCGGTCTGGCAGGGCGTCGTGCGGTGAGCGGGCGTCAGATCTCGTAGGTGGCGCCGGGCGCGACCAGCTCCACCGGCCCGTCGTAGGCGCTCCTGGCCTCCTGGGCCAGCTCCTCGCCGTCGAACCACGCCGGCACGTGCGTGATCAGCAGCCGCCGCGCCCCGGCGGCGCTGGCGTGCTCGCCGGCCTGCCGCCCGGACAGGTGCACGCCGGGGGGCGGCTCGTCCCAGGACGGGGTGACGTGCGGCCAGCTCGCCTCGCACAGGAACACGTCGGCGTCGCGGGCCAGCGAGACGAGCCCCGGACTTGGCCCGGTGTCGCCGCTGTAGACCAGGCTGCGCCCACCGTGCTGGACACGGACGGCGTACGCGTCGCACGGATGGTCGACCTTCGCGGCGGTGACCGCGCAACCGGCGATCTCGGCCCGGCCGCCGTCGGCCAGCGGGTGGAAGTCGAGCACGTCGGACAGGTGGGTCTCGGTGAGCTCCTCGGCGGAGACGGCGTACGCGGCGGCCAGCCGGTCCGGCGCGTTTTCCGGGGCGTGCACCGGCAGCCGGTGCTCCCGCGGCTCGTAGGGCGGGTGGGGGTGGTAGCGGCGGTAGACCACCAGCGAGGCCATGTCCGCGCAGTGGTCGGCGTGCAGGTGCGACAGCAGCACCGCGTCGAGGTCGAACGGGTCGAGCTCGCGCTGCAACGCGCCGAGAGCGCCGTTGCCCAGGTCGAGCACCAACCGGGCGTCCCCGGCGTGCAGCAGGTAGCCCGAGCCTGGCGAGTCCGGGCCTGGGCCGCTGCCCGAGCAGCCCAACACCGTCAGCCGCATGCGCGCACCTTACGGTGCGGCCGGCCTGGTTCTGCGCAGCCACAGCAGCCCGAGCACGGGCAGCACGAGCGGCAGGAATCCGTAGCCGCGGCCGAAGCCCGACCACACCGTGTCGGCCGGGAACGCGTCCGGTACCGCGATGCTGAGCGCGCCGACAGCGAGCACCCCGAGCAGCTCAACGCCGACCGCCGTCCAGGCCAGCCGGCGGGCCACCGGGCGGCTCGACGCGAGCCCGATGGTCGCCAGGATGTAGACCACCGCCGCGAGCGCCGAGAGCAGGTAGGCCAGCGGCGCGGTGGAGAACTTGGTGGAGATCTGCACCGCGGCGCGGGCCGTCGCCGCAAGCGCGAACACCGCGTAGGCGGCTACCAGCACCCGGCCGGGGCCGGTGCCGGTCGGCATGGGCTCCCGGGTGGGTCGGGTGGTCGCCTCAGCCACCGGCGCTGCTCCACAGGAACTGCAGGCGCCCGGCCATCGCCGCCATCGCCAGCGCCGCCACCGCGATCACCGCGCCGCTCCACCGGCTCTCCTCGGCGGTCGCCACTCGCAGCGCGAACGGCATCACCACCAGCGAGGCCACGAGGTAGCCGAAGAAGGTGATCGGCTCGCTGAGCTTGGGCCCGCCGCGGGCGGCAACGAACACGATCACGGCCTGGACGGCCATCGTGGCCCACAACAGCCAGGCAGCGGCCCGGA
Source organism: Pseudonocardiales bacterium (assembly GCA_013695005.1). Taxonomy (GTDB): domain Bacteria; phylum Actinomycetota; class Actinomycetes; order Mycobacteriales; family Pseudonocardiaceae; genus Pseudonocardia. The sequence goes on along the minus strand of JACDBJ010000302.1, from coordinate 6,674 downwards.
ACAGGCCACCCGGCTGGCGATCCCGAGCGGTCAGCAGGAAGCCGACGGCGGCGAGCAGCAGCGAGCCGGCGACCAGCGCCACGACCAGGAAGGTGATCATTGAGCCTGGGCCACCAGCCGTACCTCGGGGCCGAGGAAACGGCGGGACAGCCGCACGAACGGCTCGGGGTCGCCGGTGGCGAGGAACTCGTGCTCCACGTCCGGCGAGTCCTCGCGAGGCTCGCGCACGAGGTCGCGCTGGACGAGCACCTGGACCACGTCCTTGGCGGTCTCCTCCGCGCTGGACACCAGCGTGACCTCGTCACCCAGCACCAGCTGCAGCACCCCGGACAGCAGCGGGTAGTGCGTGCAGCCCAGCACGACGGTGTCCACGCCGGCGTGCTGCAGCGGCTCGAGGTAGCCCTGGGTCAGCCCGAGCACCTGCCGGCCACTGGTCATCCCGCGCTCGACGAAGTCGACCAGCCGCGGGCAGGCCGCTGAGGTGATCGACACCTCGGGCGCCGCCGCGAACGCGTCGAGGTAGGCGCCGGAGGTGATGGTGGCCTTCGTACCGATCACGCCGATCCGGCCGTTGCGGGTGGCGGCCACCGCGCGCCGCACGGCTGGCCGGATCACCTCGACCACCGGTACGTCGTAGCGCTCCCTCGCGTCCCCCAGGCACGCAGCGGAGGCGGTGTTGCAAGCGATCACCAAGAGCTTGACGCCGCGCTCGACCAGGCCGTCGCCGACGGCAAGCGCATGCCGGCGGACCTCCGCGATCGGCAGCGGCCCGTACGGCCCGTGCGCGGTGTCGCCGACGTAGACGACGCGCTCCGCGGGCAGCTGGTCGATGACCGCCCTGGCGACCGTCAGCCCGCCTACGCCGGAGTCGAAGATGCCGATCGGCAGGTCCACCGGGTCGACCGGTTCGCTCATCGCTTGGCGGCCCGGTGCGCGTCTGGACGGGCCACCAGCCAGGCCGCAAGCAGCCCCGCTAGCGCGCCGAACAGGTGGCCCTGCCAGGAGACGCCGGGCTGACCCGGTAGCACGCCTAGCAGCACACCGCCCCAGAGCAGGAACAGCGGAACCGCGAGCGCGATCTGCTTCAGGCTGCGGGCGAAGAAGCCCCTGACCAGCAGGAACACCAGCCACCCGAAGATCACGCCGGACGCGCCGATGTGCACCATGTTGTCCGGGGCGGTGAGCCAGACGCCCAGCCCGCCGAGCAGCCAGATCGTGGCGGTCACCGCGACGAACTGACCGATCCCGTTGGCCATCGCCAGGAACCCGAAGACCAGGAACGGGACTGTGTTGGCGATCAGGTGCGGCCAGCCGTCGTGCAGCAGCGGCGCCCACAGGACACCGTCGAGGCCGCTGAGCTGGCGCGGCACGATGCCGTCGGCGTCGAGCTTGCCGCCGATGGCCTGGTCGATCCCCTCGGAGACGTACAGCAGGCCGGTGAGCGAGGCCATCGTGACCGCGGCCCGCAGCGGGCGAGGCGGCAGGATCCGTGCCGAACGGGCCGGCGACCGGCCGGGCGTCGGAGTGGTGGGGACCATGCCGCCGAGATTACGCGAGGGAACCGCAGGTCCACCCGGCATCATGGCGGCAGGGTGGGCACGAGCGCCCCGGGCCGGCGTGATCAGGCCCAGAGCTGGCTGTCCAGCCGGGCTGCGGCTTCGTCGAGGTCGCCGTCGTATGCGCCGGTGGACAGGTACTTCCAGCCGCCGTCGGCCACCACCAGTGCGATGTCTGCCGGCTCGGCACCGCCTGCCGCCTTCTCGGCCACCGCCAGCGCGGCGTGCAGGATGGCGCCGGTGGAGATGCCGGCGAAGATGCCTTCCTTCTCGACCAGCTCGCGGGTGCGCCGCAGCGCGTCGTAGCTGCCCACGGAGTACCGCCCGGTCAGCACCTCCGGGTCGTAGAGCTCCGGGACGAAGCCCTCGCTGAGGTTGCGCAGGCCGTAGACCAGCTCGCCGTAGCGGGGCTCGGCGGCCACGATCTGCACGTCCGGCTTGTGCTCCCGTAGGTAGCGGCCGACGCCGACCAGCGTGCCCGTGGTGCCCAGCCCGGCCACGAAGTGGGTCACCGACGGCAGATCGCGCAGGATCTCCGGGCCGGTCGTCTCGTAGTGCGCGAGGGCGTTGGCCGGGTTGCCGTACTGGTAGAGCATCACCCAGTCCGGGTTCTCTTTGGCCAGCTGTTTGGCCAGCGCGACCGCCTGGTTGGAGCCGCCGGCCGCCGGCGAGGACACGATCTCCGCGCCGTACATCGTCAGCAGCGCCCGCCGCTCGGCCGAGGTGTTCTCCGGCATCACGCAGATCAGCCGGTAACCCTTGAGCTTGGCGGCCATCGCCAGCGAGATGCCGGTGTTGCCCGACGTCGGCTCCAGCAACGTGCTGCCCGGCTCGAGCAGCCCGTCCCGCTCGGCCTTCTCGATCATCGCCAACGCCGGTCGGTCCTTGATCGACCCGGTCGGGTTGCGGTCCTCCAGCTTGGCCCACAGCCGCACGTGCGCAGCGGGCGAGAACGACGGCAGCCCGATGAGCGGGGTGTCGCCGACCGCCTGCAGCAGCGAGTCGTAGCGGGCCATGGCTGTTTGCTCGACGCTCAGGCGCCGCCGGCCACGGCGGGCAGGATCGTGACCGTGTCACCGTCGGCAACCGGGGCCTGGAGACCTCCGGCGAAGCGCACGTCCTCGTCGTTGACGTAGACGTTGACGAACCGGTGCAACGAGCCGTCGGTGACCAGCCGCGCCTTGATCCCGCCGTGCTTCGCGTCGAGGTCCTCGATCACCTCCGAGACCGTGGCACCCTCCGCGGGCACCGACTTCTCGCCGCCGGTGTGCGTGCGCAGGATAGTGGGGATGGAGACCGTGACAGCCATGAAGTGTGCTCCTGATCGTGGGCCGCGAAGTCGAGCATGTCGAGCCGAGACAGCTCGTCAGCCCTGGTCTGGGACGTCGTCCACGCCGGTGTGGGCGAACATATAGCTCTCGATGACCTCGACAGGCTCCTCGGTCACCACACCGTCGATGATCCGGTACGAACGCAGCTCGTCGGTGCCCTGTTCCCGGGTCGAGACCAGCACGTAGTGCGCGTCGGGCTCGGCGGCCAGCCCGATGTCCGTCCGCGACGGGTAGGCCTCGGTGGCCGTGTGCGAGTGGTAGATCACCACCGGCACCTCGTCGGCGGCGTCCATCTCGCGCCACACCCGCAGCTGCTCGGCGGAGTCGAACCGGTAGAAGGTCGGCGACCGCTCGGCGTTTGCCATCGGAATGATCCGCTCGGGACGGTCACTGCCCTCCGGGCCGGCGATGACGCCGCAGGCCTCGTCGGGATGGTCGCGGCGCGCGTGCGCCACGATCTCCGCGGCGAGATCGGACCGAATGACCAGCACGATGCCAGGGTACGGGGCCGCCGATGGTCGGCGCACGTCTCGCCGCGCCTACCGACGTGCGCTACAGCACCGAGCCGCGGGTCTGGACCAGCGAGTCCTGCACGAACGTCAGCCAGTGGTACACGCTCAGGTGACCGGCGGCGGCCTCGTCGGCGGGCAGCTCGTCGCCCATGTCCTCGGTAACGTCCAGCGCCGTGCCCAACGCAAGCCGGACGTCGTTGAGCGCGGCCAGCCAGGCGTCGGCCTGGGCGACGGTCAGCTGGACCTGCCCCCCGTCGGCCGGGCAGGTCTCGAGCACGACGGCCGCATTGGCCTCTTTGGCCTCGATCAGCTCGGGCTCACGCAGCGAGCGCAACATGCCCGAGAGCTCGGCATCCTCCCGCGAGAAGTCGGGCAGCAGCCGCGCCAGCACCCGGTCGGTCGGCAGCTCCGACGGTCCGACGTGCATGCCGGTGAGCTCGACGAGCTCGTCCGTGGGGGCGTCGCCGCCGCGCTCGGCGAGCATTCGCCGCACCTCGCCCACCAGCCCGCGCAGCACGGCGGCCTCTTGGCGGTCCACCGCTGCCACCAGCCGCAGCCGTGCGCCTCGCCCCTGGCGGCGCCAGCCGTTCACGTTCCCGACCTCATGTTCCCAACTTCAGTTCCGCTGCATGGTGGCCCACAGGCCGGCGGCGTGCAGCTTCGCGACGTCGCCCTCGACCTTGTCCTTCGAGCCGGACGAGACGATCGCCTTGCCCTTCTCGTGCACGTCGAGCATCAGCTTGTGGGCGACCTCGCGGGGGTAGTCGAACAGCTTCTGGAACACGAAGGTCACGTAGGACATCAGGTTGACCGGGTCGTTCCACACGATGGTCTGCCACGGCAGGTCCGCCTGCGTGGCCTCGTCGGTGACCGGGTCCACCTCGCGGGTGGGGACACCAATCGGCGCCGTCATCGCTCCATGGTGGCAGCAGCGCCCGTGCCTGCGCACCCCGCATAGGCTCCCCGTCCATGACGGGCCCCGCCCTGCTCACCGACCGATACGAGCTGACGATGCTGGCCGCCGCGCTGGCCGACGGCAGCGCGCAGCGCCACTGCGTGTTCGAGGTCTTCGCGCGCCGGTTGCCCGAGGGGCGGCGCTACGGCGTGGTCGCCGGCACCGGGCGGCTGCTGGAGGCGATCGAGGGGTTCCGCTTCGGCCCCGACGAGCTGTCCGCGCTGGCCGAGCAGGGGGTGGCGGACGCCGCGACGCTGGACTGGCTGGCCGACTACCGCTTCGCCGGCGACGTGGACGGCTACCCCGAGGGCGAGCTGTACTTCCCCGGCTCGCCGGTGCTGACGGTGACAGGGAGTTTCGCCGAGGCGGTGCTGCTGGAGACGCTGGCGCTGTCCGTGCTCAACCACGACTGCGCGATCGCCTCGGCCGCGGCCCGGATGTCCACCGCCGCCAACGGCCGCAGGCTGATCGAGATGGGCTCGCGGCGCACCCACGAACAGGCCGCTGTCGCTGCCGCCAGGGCCGCGTACCTGGCCGGTTTCACCGCTACGTCGAACCTGGAGGCCGGCCGGCGCTACAGCGTCCCCACTGCAGGCACCAGCGCGCACGCCTTCGTGATGCTGCACGACAGCGAGCTCGAGGCGTTCCGCAGCCAGGTCGCGGCGCTCGGCGCGAAGACCACCCTTCTGGTGGACACCTACGACCTCGCGCGCGGTGTCGAGGCGGCGGTCGCCGCGGCCGGCCCCGAGCTCGGCGCGGTGCGGATCGACTCCGGCGACCTCGGCGTACTGGCCCGCCAGACCAGGGAGCAGCTCGACGCGCTGGGTGCAAAGACCACCCAGATCCTCGTCTCCGGCGACCTCGACGAGTACGCCATCGCCGCCCTGCGCGCCGATCCGGTGGACGCCTACGGGGTGGGAACGTCACTGGTCACGGGCTCGGGGGCACCGACGGCGGGAATGGTCTACAAGCTCGTGGAGGTCGACGGGCGGCCGGTGGTGAAGCGCAGCGAGCACAAGCAGTCACGCGGCGGGCGGAAATCTGCGCTGCGGCGGCATAAACCGACGGGTACGGCGTTGGAGGAAGTTGTGTACCCCACGGCGCACCCCGTGACAGCCGGCGCGCACGACCGGCCGCTGTCGGTGCCGCTGGTGCGGGACGGCCGCCCGGCGGTGCCGGGGTTGCCGTCGCTGCAGGACTCCCGCGATCACCTTCGCTCGGCGCTGGTGTCCGTGCCGTGGGAGGGCCTGAAGCTCTCCCGTGGCGAGCCTGCGCTCCCCACGACGTTCGTCGAGCCGTCATGACCACCGGTGGCGCCACCGCGTTGATCATCGTCGACGTCCAGAACGACTTCTGCGAGGGCGGCTCGCTCGCCGTGGCAGGCGGCGCCGCGGTCGCCGCCGGGATCTCCGCACATCTCGCCGGCGGCTCGGCCCACTACGACCACGTGGCCGCAACCCGCGACTACCACGTGCAGCCCGGGGAGCACTTCTCCGACACACCGGATTTCGCGGGGTCCTGGCCACCGCATTGCCGGGCCGGCACGCCGGGCGCCTCCTTCCACCCGGAGCTCGACCTAGCCGCGGTGCAGGCGGTGTTCTCCAAGGGCGCGTACGCCGCGGCCTACTCGGGCTTCGAAGGCGCCGACCCGAGCGGCAGGTCGCTAATTGACTGGCTGTCCGAGCGCGGGGTCGCCAGGGTGGAGATCGCCGGTATCGCCACGGACTACTGCGTGCGGGCCACTGCGTTGGACGCCGTGCGAGCCGGCCTCGCCACGACCGTCCTGGTCGACCTTTGTGTCGGGGTCGCCGAGGAAAGTAGTGCACGGACGCTCGACGAACTTGGCGCGGCGGGGGTGTCGATCCACTCCACCCGCAGGTGTTAGCTTGTAATCAAGTATACATGACCTTCGCGACGATCCCGAGGGGGAGGGCATGTCCAGTCCGACCGTAAGTGCCTATCCGCGCCGGTGGCTGGCGTTGGCGGTGATCGCCGTCGCGCAGTTGATGATCGTGCTCGACATCACCATCGTCAACATCGCGCTGCCGAGCGCGACGGTCGACCTCGGGATCACCGACGCCGACCGGCAATGGGTGGTCACGGCCTACACGATCGCCTTCGGAGGCCTGCTGCTGTTGGGCGGCCGGATCTCCGACTACTGGGGCCGTAAGCGCGCCTTCATCGCGGGGATGATCGGCTTCGCCTTCGCGTCCGCGCTCGGCGGGCTGGCCACCAACGCGATCCTGCTGTTCGCCGCTCGCGGCCTGCAGGGCGCGTTCGCTGCGCTGCTCGCACCCGCGTCGCTGGCCCTGCTGACCGT
>JACDBJ010000297.1 GCA_013695005.1 Pseudonocardiales bacterium | reverse complement strand
AACTCGGCGTCGACGCTGATCCCCAATATCGGCTCGCCGCCGCGTTCACCGAACTCGCTCTCGCCATCTGAACCCCCACCCCGAGGACAGGGGACGTCTGGCCCCTCCGCGCCAACGCAACAGAGCCCCTGCACGTTCTTCGCGATCATGTGACTAGCGAACCGGATGATCAACACCTCAAATCAGTCAGGTGTTGCGATCACGCGAGAACCCAAGGAATGCGATCCGGTACAGCGGGGTGCCATCCGGACGTGGAGGGGGACGGCCGCCGTGATCTCGCCAGGCTCGTAGTGGCGGTGCTTCTGGCCGATGACGACGTCGCCGACCTCGAACGTGTCCTCCACCGTGCCGCCCTACGCCTTCCGAACCGGCGCGGCGAAGCGCAGCCCCGCGCGGGTGTCGTGGTCAAGGTCCGGCAGTAGCCGCGTGAACCAGTCCGTGTCCTCGAACCAGTCAGCCCGACGAAGGTCCACAGCCCACCCGGACTTAGCACCCCGCATCGTGCCGGGCGATGCGTGGTCCAGGTGACCGGGCCGCAGGCTCGGCAAGCGACAGACCGCAGGGCGGCTGCTCCACTTCTGCGAGAACCTCCCACTCCAGCACGATCCGGAAGCGCCCGCAGGCACATCCCTGGTACCGAACCCGCCCGAGGGACGTCGGGTGCTCGGACAGCGTGTGAAAGGTGCAGACAGTCACCCCACGATCGTGGTGCAATCATCTAATGCACTTCAACGCTTACGGCGGAAACGCTGCTCTGCTCGCCGCCGCCCTGTCCAACCTCGACGACGGGTGCGACGCGGCAGCCCTCGAGGAGCTGCTGTCCGAGCACCGCGTAGCGCGCGCCCGGCTCACCACCAGCCAGCTCGCCGAGCTGCGCGACTGGTCCGCGCGGCTGTGGGCGGCCTTCGCAGCACCGTCGGTGACGGAGAAGGTCGCCGTGGCCAACAAGCTGCTCGCCGAGGCCGCCGCCAGCCCGTACGTCTCCACCCACGACGGCCAGCCGCCCCACCTGCACTACGCCGACGAGCACGCCGACGTCGTCACGAGGGTGCGCGCAGTCACCGCGGCCGGCCTCGCGACGGTGCTGACCGAGGCCGGACCGCAACGCCTCGGCCGGTGCGCCGCACCCGGCTGCCGCACCGTGTACGTCGACGTGTCACGCAACGGCCGCCGGGCCTACTGTTCCCGGCTGTGCGCCACCCGAGTACACGTCTCCGCGCACCGGGCCCGCTCGCTGGAGCAGGACCTCACCACAGCGCGTCCAGCCTGATCGTCAGGTCGCACACGCGCACACCCAGGGGGTCGGCAAAGTCGCGGTGAGTGCGCGCTGAGCCCCGCGTCCACGCCCACATGATCTGGTCGCCGCTGCGAGCCCATTCGACGACGCCGCCACCCGTGTAGGGCCTATACGAACCTCGGCACCCGACTACGCCGCGAGCGACGCGGACGGGTCAGTGCCCGGCGAGTGTTCCGAGGCGCCGGATTGCCTCACGCAGCTGATCAGGCGGGCATGCGGCGTATCCGATGACGAGCCCAGCCGACCCCTCGCGTTGCCGGTGCCGGGACAGCGGATGCACCGCAACACCCGCGCGTCGTGCCTGCGCGACCAGTTCGACGTCGTCGTCGAGTTCGGGCATCGACACGAGCAGGTGCAGGCCGGCCGCGACGCCGTGCACCTGGGCGCCCGGCAGATGCTCCGCGAGCGCGGCGAGCACCGCGTCGCGGCGGCGCCGGTGCCGGACCCTGGCGATCCGCAGGTGTCGGTCGAAGGCACCGCTGGTCATGAGGCGCGCGAGCACCAGTTGGCCCAGCGCAGGGCTGGTGATGTCGCTCCACTGCTTGCGCTCGACGAGGTCGTCACGCAGTGCGGTCGGGGCGAGTAGCCATCCAAGTCGTAGGGCCGGCGCGAGCGTCTTGGAGACGCTGCCGGCATAGCAGACGTGTTCCGGAGCGAGAGAGTGCAGCGCGGCAACCGGCGGGCGGTCGTAGCGGTGTTCCGCGTCGTAGTCGTCTTCGACGATCAGGCGTGTGCCGCGTGCCCATGTCAGCAACGCCCGGCGCCGTTGCGGGGCCAGCACGACGCCGGTCGGGAACTGGTGTGCCGGGGTGAGAACGACGGCGTCTAATCCGGTGGCCGTCAGCGCCCCGACATCGACACCGAGGTCGTCGACCGGCACGGGCACCGCGGACAAGCCCCAGCGTTCGAGCTGGTCACGGATACTGCCTGAGCCCGGGTCCTCGAGACCGACTGCGGTCCTCCCGCGGTCGCGTAGCACCTGAGCGAGCAGCGACAGCCCCTGGGCGACGCCATTGACCACCAGTAGGTCCTGCGGGTCGGCGCGGATCCCCCGGGTGCGGGCCAACCGGACCGCCAGCGCCTGGCGCAGCTCCAGCGTGCCGCGCGGGTCGCCGTAACCCAGGTCAGCGGCGTCAAGACTGGCCAGCACCTCACGTTCAGCGCGCAGCCACGCGGCGCATGGAAACGCGGACAGATCCGGCACGCCTGGCGAGAGGTCGAGCTCGACCGGTGTGGTCGAGCGGCCCAGGGCTGATCGGACGGGCGCCGGCGCCGCAGCCAGGACGGTGGTTCCGCCACCGCGGTGTCCGGCCAGCACGCCCTCGTCGACGAGCCGCTCGTACGCATCCACGACGACGCCACGGGAGACCCCTAACTCCGCCGCAAGGCCTCGGGTCGCCGGAAGCCGGGCGCCGACCGGCAGCCGGCCGTCCGCGACGGCCGCCCGCAACGCCGCGGTCAACCAGGTGCGGAGACCGCGTGGCGGTGCGGTTGACGGGTGCAGTTGGAGGAAGTCGGCACCGACCACCTTGGTCCTCCTCGAGTGGAGCAGTTTGGCCCTGTGTGTTAGACCAAGACTTAGGCATTGTGCCGGGTATGCCCTCCACAGTCACGTCCGGCAACGTGCTCGCCTTCGTGGCAATGGGTTGCGTCGGCAGCAGCGTCGCCGTGTCACAGGCATTGACTGACGCGCCGCTCCTCACGGTGCAGGCG
>JACDBJ010000253.1 GCA_013695005.1 Pseudonocardiales bacterium | reverse complement strand
CGCGGCGTTGGGCAGCCCACCGCAGAGTCGGATCAGTAACCACTTGGGGTGTCTGCGCTGGTGCGAGCTTGTGACCAGCGAGAAGGTCGGCCGCAATGTGATCTACCGGCTCGCCAACCCCGGTGTTTTCGCCCTGATCGAGCTGGCGTGCGAGGTTGCCGCCCCGCATGCCGAGCACTTGGCGAGCTGCACCCGCATCGGACCGGACTGGGTGTGACCATGGCGGAGCGCACCTCGTGTTGTGTGTCGATTCTTGAGTTGGCGGCACCGCACACTGCTGAGATCGACCAGCTGCGCCGGGCCGCGTTCCGAGCGTTGCGGTCCGGCACGCCAGCTCGGCTGAGTGAGCTGGCTGCTGAAACGGGGCATGACCTATCTCAGGTCCGAGACGTTGTGGGGCAGCTCGTCGCAGCCGGTGTCGCCACCATCGATGGCGAGCTGGGCGGTGACCCCGCGGTCATTGGCGCTGAAGGTCTGACCGTGGCAGCCACCTCTCACCGGCTGCTGCTGGAGGGTAAACATCTTCATACCTGGTGCGGGTTCGACACTGTGGGCATTCCCGCTGCCCTGGCCGTGGACGCTGTCGCTGCCACGACCTGTCCGAGCTGCGGCGGCGAGATCGTGCTCGCCCTGCCGGGTGGGCAACCCCCGGCCAGTTCCGTTGTTGGCTGGTGGCCACAGGTCAGCGGCCCGGTGAATGAGTCGTTCTGCCCGGTCGCCGGCTTGTTCTGCAGCCAGGAGCACGTGACCACGTGGCGGGCGGCGAACCTGTCTAGCCGTGGGGAGGCGCTGTCGTTGATCGAACTTGCCGAACGGGGCCGGTCTACCTGGTCGCTGTTCACCGAACCCGGAGACACCCCATGACCTCGGTGGCAGCAACAACCGTCGATCTAGCAGTCATCGGCTCCGGTGGGGCGGCAATGGCAGCCGCGATCCACGCCCGCCAGCGGGGTGCAACTGTTGTCCTGGTCGAGCAGGCCACCCTCGGCGGCACGTGTGTCAACATCGGCTGCGTCCCGTCCAAGACTCTGTTGGCCGCCGCCGGCCTTCGCCACAGCGCGCTCACCAATCCTTTCCTCGGCGTTGCTACGTCGGCCGGTGCGGTGGATTTCGGGGCGCTGGTCGAGCAGAAGGACGAACTGGTCGCCCGGTTGCGCCAGCACAAATACGCTGATGTTGCCTCCGGTTATGGCTTCGAGGTGCGTGTGGGTCACGCTCGTTTCCGCGATGCCGACACGCTGCTGGTCAACGGTGAAGCGTTGCTGGCCCGGGCCTATCTGATCGCCACCGGGGCGCAGCCCACCGTTCCCGAGCTGCCAGGCCTGTCCGAGGTCGAGTTTCTGACATCGACCACCGCGATGGAACTCCCGGAACTGCCGCAGTCGCTGGTCGTCATCGGCGGCGGCTACGTCGGCGTCGAGCAGGCCCAGCTCTTTGCCCACCTCGGCATCTCAGTGACAATGGTTGGGCGATTGGCCCCGCGGGCCGAACCCGAACTTGCCTCCCGGCTGCACAAGGTCTTCGCCGAGGACGGGATCACCGTCGTGACCGACCGCGCCGCCTGCATCGAGCCCAACGGTGCTGGAGCCGTTGTGGTGACCGAGACGGGTCAACGACTGGCCGCCCAACGGCTGCTGGTGGCCGTGGGGCGCACTGCTCGCACTGCCGAGCTGAACCTTCACGCCGCGGGGATCAAGACCGACGATCACGGTTTCGTCGTCGTCGACGCCGAGCAGCGCACATCCAACCCGCGGGTCTTCGCCGCCGGAGACGTCAGCGGCGCCCCGCAGTTCGTCTACGTCGCCGCCGCCGCCGGCAAGGTGGCCGCCACCAACGCCCTGGGGGGCTCCGACCGCCTGGACTACACCGGGCTTCCGGCGGTGATCTTCACCCGACCCCAGCTGGCCTGCGCCGGGCTCACCGAAGCCGTCGCCCTGCAGCAGGGCCACCGGTGCCAGTGCCGTCTCCTGGACCTCGCCGATCTACCCCGTGCGCTGGTCAGTCGAGACACCCGAGGCGCCATCAAACTGGTCGCCGACGCCGACACCGGCCAAGTCCTAGGTGTGCACGCTCTGGCCGACGGGGCGGGAGAGATGATGTTGGCCGCCACCTACGCCATCAAGGCCGGCTTCACCGTCGACGACTTGGCCGATACGTGGGCGCCCTACCTGACCATGGCCGAGGGGTTGCGCTTGGTCGCCGGCCTGTTCCGCAACCAGATGCCGACCTCTTGCTGTGCCTGACCGCCGCGATCACCCCACCGGCACCCGCCTCACCCTGGCGGCAGTCCTTGCTGCCGTCCTTTGTTGCGCCGCGCCGGTCTTGCTCGGTGCCCTCGGGATCGGCATCAGCGGCGCCGCCGTCGGCGCCTTCATCGCCAACCCGGTCGTGATCGTGATCGTCCTGATGGTTCTTGGCGGCGCTGGCGCCCTCATCGTGTTGCGCTCACACCGACGCCGGTGACCTCCGCACCCATCCCCTGCATTTGATCCGTGATCAGGACGATTTCGGGGGTCTTGGCGAGACCACGTTGGGCGGCGTAGTGGCGCCAGTTGGAGCCGCTGTGGTCGGCCCAGTTGCTGGCTGTGCTGATGTGGACGCCCAGCAGGTCGGCAACGACGGGGATGGGCAGCTCGGCGGCGAGTTGGAGCAGGGCGGCGTTGCGGTGTCGGCGGGCGTGGATACCGAGCCGGTTCAGGCGGACCGCGAGGGTGCTGGGGTGCATGGGTCGGTCCGGTTGGCGGCCGGGGAACAGCCACCGTTGCGCGTGGAGGTGCCCGGCCATGCCGACTGGACGATGATCGGGCAGTTGGGTGACGAGCTGGCCAAGTGGCTCGGGTAAGGCCAGTGCGTCACGGCCCAAGCTCAGGTAGATGCTGCCGTCACCGCGGTGCAGATCGTCAGCGGTGAGGCGGGTGATTCGGCTGACACGCTGGGCGTAGAGCAGCACCAGCAGCCCCGCGGCCCGGTCCACGACCGGATGGGTGTCGTTGTGCAGTAGGTCGCGGGCCAACGCCCACCGGCGTTCGTCGTCGGCAAACTCACGGGGCTGGGGCGCAGGCTGGCGGGGTGGGTGGACGTTGAGCAGCTGCCGCCTGCTTGCCCAGTTCAGGAATGGCTCGGGTCCCGGTGGCGTGGAGCGTTGATGTTCATCAACGTTGCTCACGATCCGATGCCGGGTCGCGCTCTTCCGCCGCACCGCGTCCACTGACTTGTGGTGGACCACGGTGAGCAGCCAGCTGGCGAAGCTTCCGCGTGCCGGGTCATAACGTGAAGGCTCAGGCCACAGTGCGAGGAACGCCTCTTGAAGTACTTCCTCGGCGACGTTGCCGTCGACACACACACGCCGAGCCAGGGAATACGCCCGATGCGAGTAGCGGTCATAGAGATCTCCATCGCCCGCTGATCGCGTGCGCCGAGTTGGGCGACCAGGTCAGCATCGGACAGATCGCCCGCAGGACACCGCACCATCGGCCGCCCGGCCGGCCGGTCTGAACGACGGCCGGCAGGACGGTGCCCACTCATCCGCGCACCCCGATCTGACCCGTCACAGCGTTGACCGGGGTCGGTGTCAGCCGGACTCGGCCACCGCAGATACAGGGCATCCGGGCTAGGACCGTACAACCATTGCCGCACCGGCAACTCGGAGGCTAAGTCACAGCTCAGCGGCTATTGGGATCAGGAGCGTCCGACCGACACAGGGTCCCCGTCGCCGCCTCCGCGACCACCTGCACCGGCGACGCGACCGCCGGCAAGTGGAGCAATATTCGAGGCGAACGGGCTAGCGGTTCGCCGAATCCGCCGTGATCATCCGCACGGCGCTCCACTCGAACCTCCACGGCCGCCGGGACGATCACTCAGTGTGCGAGTCAGCACACCGAAGGCCGCTGCTGCGCACCGCACAGCGGCACCCAATGGAGGGAACACTTCACAGTGCGTAACACCAAACGCGCCATCGTCACCGGCTTGATCAGCGTCCCGCTCACCCTCGGCGTGCCCGCAGTGGCCTTCGCCGGCACCGGGTCCGAGCAGGGAGACCGTGGTGGCGAGCAGAGCCAGAGCTTCAACCAGGTCGAGAGCCAGGACCAGAACAACACCACCAACCAGAGCAACATCAACATTGCTCCGGTCACCCAGGTGAACCCGGCGATCAACGTCGCTGACCTGTTCGACGGGCTGTTCTTCCAGGGCATCGACGGCTCCGAAGAAGGCGGCTCTGGCGAGCAGACCGGGACCAACAGCAGCTCGCGCATCGTGCAGGACAACAGGATCGAGAGCTCCAACGACCAGCGCAACTCCAACTCGACCAAGCAGTCCCAGCACGCTGACCAGTCCGCCAAGGGAAACCAGGAACAGCACAACTCCGGGGACAACAACGACGACGACCACAACCGTGACAACCGCTCCGGCAACGACAACCGCGACAACCGTGGCGGCGGACTGCTGGGTCTGGGCTCGCTCCTGAGCTGACCCACAACCGTGAAGGCCCGGTGGCAACTACCATCGGGCCTTCACGACCGCGCTCACCCCGGATGCCTCACAGCAAGGTCCACTCTTCCGTCGTGCCCAGGCGAGTCCAGCTGATTCTGTGTAGGCGCATCGCCTGGTGACGTTGAGTCGCCCGCCGTAGGTGATCACCGAAGGTGTTCCGGGGTGACGGTCCAGCCAGCGTACGGCTCGAACCCGAGTGCACTTCGAAACGAATGCTGTGCGGTACCCATGCCGGTAACAGTCTGGCGCCGACCGGTCATGAATCGGCCGTGATCGTCCATCGGTAGCAATCCAGTTGACCTGAAGGTTGGAGTGCGAAACAGCATCACCGCCTTGCGGATCAGTCTCGGCGCGGTATTCCTCGGATTCGGGGTGTTGAAGTACTTCCCTGGGGTCAGCCCAGCGGGGAGCCTCACCGTCTCGACCATCAGCATCCTGACATTCGGCCTGGTTCCGGACACCGTGGCGCTCGTGAGAACGGCCACCCTGGAGTGCCTGATCGGGCTGTCGCTCCTGGTCGGGCGTGGACTGCGGGTGGACGGTGTATCTCCTTGCCGTGGAACTGCTAGGCATCCTGTCCCCACTCGTCCTCCTGACCGGCCGGCTGTTCAGCGGGCCCCACCAGCGCGGCCAGTGCTCGTTGCCCGACTTGCCCTATGACGACGCCGCCCTGGAGCTGCCATCGTCGGCGAAACTCTTGAGCTGCATCGCGACAAGCACCACGCCGCCTACGTCAAGGGCGCCAACGACACGCTCGACAAGCTGGCCGAAGCGCGTGACGGCGAGAAGTTCGGTTCCCTGGTCGGGCTGGAGAAGATCCTGGCGTTCAACCTGTCGGGGCACGTGCCGCACACGATCTTCTGGCAGAACCTGTCACAGGACGGCGGCGATCGGCCAGACGGCCCGCTCCGGTGGCGATCGAGACGGACTTCGGCTCGTTTAACGCGTTCTCCAGCAGCCGACCGACACTGCTGGCGAGTGACGACGGCCGGCCGGGCCGCGAAGGCTAGGTTCGGCGCGCAGCAACGCGATGTCAGCCAAGTAGTTCCGCCCAACGCGAGAGTCACCGCCAGATCGGTGATCACCTTGGCTGGGTCGTGCACCGCAGATCTGCCTGAGCCGTTCAGGTGACCCCAGGTCAGCTCTCGGCGGTCGCGGACGCACGGCGGACATCATGATCTCTGGTCCTTGGGCCATTGGGGTGTTCGGGTTGTGGCACGTTAGGTCCACAGGGTATTCATTGTGCGAACCGGTCCCGGGTCGTTGGTTCGCCGTCTAGGGCGAGGGCGATCTCGTCACGCCGGTTGGTGAGTTGGCTGGACTTGGTCAGCTCTGCTTGCACGGCGTCTGGCTCGGCTATCTTGCGTGGTGTGTCTATGGATGCCGGCGACCTCATTCGGGCAGCGCAGGCGGAGCTGCTGGCCCTGGACCTGGACCCGGATGACCTTGCGGCACTACGGAAATCCATGTCCGACATCAGGGTCGCCCTGGTGGTTGACATCGTCGGAATGGACGAGCTCGGTGCGTATGAGCTTGCGAAGACGCAGGCGTGCCGGCTGTGGGCGTGGCCGGACCTGACCGAGCCACGGTTGGACGCCGATGAGCCCGAGGAGATCGAGGGCGGCGTGCTCAGGGTCGGTGTACTCGTCGGGGTCACGGAGCTGCCGCCGATCGAGGCGGTGCGCGGGGCCTGCGCTGTGCTGGAGAACCTGAGCTGGAGTCCGCCGAGCACGCGCACCATCGCCGCGCATCAGGCCGCCTACTGGACAGCGGTGCCGCGTCCGTCGAGCGGTTGCGTGCGCATCGAGGTACATGCAGCCCCAGGTCTGGCCACGATCACCGAACGCCGGCGCCAGGAAATGCTCGCCGACCCCGCGTTCGCCTATATGCACGACATCCTCCGCATGCCCTGAGCACACGGCCGAACGGACATGGTGCGAGCAGGCCGCACCGCCGGCCACAGCAACCCGGGCAGAAGTTGCGCCGACGTGACCTCGTCGGAGACCGGCAGAAGCCAGTCCCCGATCCCGAGTACGTCGTGATCGGTTGGGCGATAGCCGATGGCTCGAGCGGATAGAGCAAGACTCGCCAGGTGATCTCCGCGCGCACGGTTGACCCCAACCACCGCAACAACCTGGGACAGGTCCCGCGCCACCGTCACCTGACCCCACCGCCGGCGACAAGCTCAGGACGGCCCGAAGAGCTGGCGGTGCATGGCCGCCAATGCCAGCTCGGCAGTGAACCCCAGCTGGCTGGCCGTGGTGGCGTACTCGTGCGCCGCCTGCCGCAGCCGGCGCTGCCGTTGCTCCTGGTCGAGGGTGGGTCGCATCGCCGTCGTGGTGCCGCGCCCGACCCGGCTCGTGAGGTAGCCCTGCTGCTCCAACTCACGGTAGGCGCGAGCAACCGTCCCATCCGCCAGCCCGAGGTCGCCCGCCAGCTGGCGGATGCTCGGTAGCCGGCTGCCAGCGGGCACGGTGCCGCTGTCGATCATGAGGGACACCTGCTGGCGGATCTGTTCGTATGGTGCGAGCCCCGAGCCAGGATCGACCTCGATGATCATCGAGTCGGTTGCCGAGCAGCGCGACGGATCCAGTGCCGCATGCCGAACCAGGCGATGAGCGACAGCAACGTGAGGACGGCGGTAAGCAGGCCCAAGACCGAGCCGATCGGGGCCGGCGCCGAGGCCATCCGGTCGGCCGGCTCGTCGTGGCGACGGTTGCCGTCGCGGTGTTCGGTTTGCTTTCGTGGTGGGCCGGGGCGTTGTGGCCGCGGCTGCACGCCGAGGCGGTGAGCGTCGAGCCGTCCGGCGTGCCGGGCTCCGCCATTGTCACGATCGTGCTGACCAACGACGCCCTGGCGGCGGCAACGGTCAGCAACATTCACTCGGCTGACGTCGGGCCAGACGCCACTCTCGAACCCACCAGTGGCTCGTCGGAGCTGCTGCCGCTGCCGCGTGGTGGAACTGCCGAGCTGCGCGTCCAGGTGCCGGGCTGCCCCCTGGAGTGGGGCCCCTGGACGTTGACCGTCGTGGTGTACGGGCCCGAGGGCGGGATCGACGAAGACCTGGCGCTCCGGGCGCCACCGCGGGGCAGCTGCTGAGGGGCAGGCTCACGCCCCACGGGCATCCTGCTGGGTGTCGCGGCGGCGTCGGACCTGATCCCGCCGCTGCGGTCGATCGCCAATCCTGGGGCCGATCGCCACCGCCGGGTGGTTCGACCTGTGAGACGTTAGGTCCACCAATGATGAGGCTCCGGCGTACCCGCGCTAGCGGGGCAGCGCCGGCAACGTGGTCCGGATGGCGTCCGACACGGTTTGGACCGGTTCACGGCCGACCCGCAGACGCACGGTGAGCTCGACGGAGACGGTTCGGTCCAGTGTGAGGTACGTGTCGACGTTCTCACCTGGCAGCGTCAACCAGCTCACCCCGTTGATCTCCACCACCGACGCGGTCGGGTTGAGCTCGGCCGGCCGGGGCAGCCCGCAGCGCAGCACGACCTGGCCTTCGGTGCCGCCGGTGCGGGGTTGGCAAGCGCAGCTCGTCGCAACGGCCCCATGTCACCCCCGTAGCCGTTGTCCTCGTGGGAGGGCAGCTCGGCTGGCAGGGCGGCAGTCAGCTGCTGACACGCAGGTGAGGCCGCGTCCGGTGCGTTGACGGGTGCCAGCTCAACCGGCCGTCCGAGAAGCCAGACAATCAGGCTGAACAACCCGACGAGCATCCCGATCGACAGCGCGATCAGCATGGCCCAGGCCAGCCAGGCGTTGCGGTCGAGGAAGCCGCGCCGGGTACTCAACGACAGTGCCCTACCGGGTCGTTGCAGCTGTTAGCGCCCTCAGCGGAGGTCACGCCGCGATGTCCCCGATCTGTAGGCGCCGCGGCTGATAGGGATGCCAATCCGGGAACGGCGGCGGTTGCGCACCAAGCTACCGCAGCTTGTCCGGCGCCGACCGCCCCTGAGCGGTTCAGCAGCAGGAGGCGGCTTCCACGATGCCCACGACGACCGCGGCTGGCCCGACGATCTCCGCGACCGGGCCGATGATCTTCGGCCCGAAGATCGTGACACCGGCGCCGCCGACGATCAGCAGCACACCCCCCACGCAACAGGCCGTGTGGCTGTCCGAGACGGTCAGGACGCCGACCGGGAGGTCGCCCGCGCCGGTGTCCGAGTTCGCAGTGAGGCGCTTCTCCACGAACGCGAGCACGCCACCTTCCGCGTGCAGCTTGTCCTGGAAGGCCGCGTCGGCGTTCGGTGCGGCGCCCGCGGCGCGCCCGACCTCGGCCGCCAGCCTGTCCTCGCCCAGCTGTCGCGCCAGGTCGAGCGCGAACTCGTGGTCTCCGGCCAGCCGGTCCTGGGCCTGGGACTGAAGCGCGATGACATCGGCGACGTCGGGGCCCTCCTGGTCCGCGCCGGCCGGCAATGTGCGGAGGAAGGAGTCGGCCAGCGCCACGTACTGGCTGTCGGTGAGCACCCGGATCAGCCGGGCGCCGTCCACCGCCGCCTGCGACGTACCGGCTCTGGCCTGTGTTGGATCATGCGAAATCGCCATCAGACAACCCTCTCGGCACTCGATGTCAGGTGTGCGCGTTCAGGTTGACCCATGATGCGACTGCGGTCATCAGGGCTGGCACTGAGCCAGGGGCGGCCTATAGCCGTACCCGCCCAGGGTCGCGCAACCGTCCGACGTAGCGGGAGGACCCCCTCGCCGGGCTCGGGCGTTATCGCGGCGGATCGCCGAAGTCCTCCGGGCGGACCTCGTCGATGAACTGCCCGAAGTCGCGCAACTGCGCCTCCGGTGTCTCCTCGGTCCCGTCCGGGAACACCTCGGCTGTCAGCTGCCCGACCTCGTCGAGGATCGCGTCGGCCACCGAGATCGGTAGCCCGTCGCGGACGGCGACCGCCAGCGCATCGCTGGGCCGCAGCGCGACCCGCGAGCCCTCGTCGAACACGAGGTCGGACCGGAATACGCTGTCGCGCAGCTCGGTGATCTCCACACCCGCCATGCGACGGCCCAACCCGCGCACGATCGGCTCGATGAGGTCCTGGCCGATCATCGGGTCCTGCTCGCCACGCGGCCCCAACGCGATCACCTGGGCCTGGTGCTGGCGCAGGAACACCGGGAGAAAGCGGTCTCCGTCGACCTCGCCGAGCAGCAACACCGGCTCGCGGGTAGGCGCGTGGACGATGAGCCGCAGCACCCGCATGATGCGCACGCCCCGAGCGTAGGAACCTGCCGGACCGCCAGCAACCCGCGACGGCCGAGCTCACCGGCGCGTCAGCTGGCTGAGCGGGCGGCGAACCAGCCGACCCAGCGGCGCTGGCCGGGCGTCTCGACGGCTCGTCGCCGGTAGTGGTGGCGCGTCCAGGCGACGGCGTCGGCCGCGGGGTGCCCGGCGAGCACGGCCATGCAGGCGA
>JACDBJ010000247.1 GCA_013695005.1 Pseudonocardiales bacterium | reverse complement strand
CCCCACGCGGGCCGGGAGCGCATAGCCTGACCTGTCGGGCTATGCGCCCGCACGGCACCGAACCCGATCAGCTGACGTGGGGAGGAGCTGCTCCCATGGTGGCCTTTACCTTGCGCCGGATCGCGATCTCGATACCTATCCTCATCGCGTCCTCGTTCGTCGTCTTCCTGCTGGGGACCGCTGCCGGCGACCCCCTTGATCCTTTGCTCGGCCGCAACCCGCCGATCCCGCAGGCGACCATCGACGCCGAGCGGGTGCGGCTGCACCTGGACCAGCCGGTGCTCGAGCGGTACTGGAACTGGCTGGTCGGCCTGTTCAGCGGTGACTTCGGCCCGTCTGTGAAGCAGAACCTCGACATCGGGTCCGAGATATTCGCGCGGTTCGGCATCACGATGCGGCTGATCGCTTTCGCCATGCTGATCGCGCTGGTGCTGGCCGTCGTCGTGGGTGTGGTGAGCGCGGTGAAGCAGTACTCCGTGGTCGACTACTCCGCGACGTTCCTCGGCTTCTTGTTCCTGTCGATGCCGGCGTTCTGGTTCGCCATCCTGCTCAAGCAGGGCGGGATCGCCTTCAACAACACGGTCGGCGAGCAGGTGGTCTACACCATCGGCGACGCCTCCGTGCCGCCTCCGACCGACACCTTCGCGCGGTTCGCCGACATCGCAGGGCACATCGTGCTGCCGACGATCGCGCTCGCGCTGATCTCCTATGCAGCGTGGAGCCGCTTCCAGCGCGCGTCGATGCTCGAGGTGATGAACAGCGACTACGTCCGGCTGGCCCGCTCCAAGGGGTTGAGTCGGCGCCGGGTGATGGTCAAGCACGCTCTGCGCACCGCGCTCATCCCGCTGGTCACCGTCACCGCACTGGACCTCGCCGCGATCATCAGCGGGGCCGTGGTAACCGAGACGGTGTTCCAGTGGAGGGGCATGGGCGATTTCCTGCTGGAGTCGATCCGCACCGAGGACGTCTACGCCCTGCAGGCCTGGCTGCTGCTCACGGCCATCGTCGTGATCGGCTTCAACCTGATCGCCGATCTGCTCTACGCCGTCCTCGACCCTCGGATTCGCTATGCCTGAGCCCGTCACCCCGCCACCGGTGTCCGGCCCGGCCGCCGAGCCGTCCACGGCGGCCGAACCGACCCGGCCCGCGGGCGCACCGCCGGAGCGGGAGTTCACCGTCTCCGAACGCAGCCAGGGGCAGCTGGTCGTGCGGCGGTTCCTGCAGCACCGGCTGGCGGTGGTGAGCCTGATCGTGCTGGCCGCGCTGGTGCTGTTGGCCTACGTCGGCGGTGCGCTGTGGAAGTACGACGCCGGCGAGATCACGCCGGACAACTCGGTCGCGCCGTCGCTGGCGCACCCGTTCGGCACCGACGCCGTCGGCAAGGACCAGTTCGCGCAGGTCCTGCGTGGAACGCAGATCTCGCTGCAGATCGCGCTGCTGGTGGCTCTGTTCGCCACGATCTTCGGCACTCTGTGGGGCGCGTTCGCCGGCTACTTCCGCGGCGCGGTGGACGGCACGCTCATGCGGATCGCCGACCTGATCCTCACCCTGCCGCTGCTCGCGGTCGCGGCCATGCTCGGCCACCAGTTCGGCGGGACGTGGTGGCTGGTCGCGCTGGTCATCGCCGGGCTGCAGTGGGCGTACGTGTCGCGGGTCGCGCGTGGGGTGGTTCTTTCGTTGCGGGAGAAGGAGTTCGTCGAGGCGGCCCGCGCGCTCGGTGCCAGCGACGCTCGGATCATCCTACGGCACCTGATTCCGAACGCCCTCGGGTCGATCATCGTCAACGCCACGATCCTGGTCGCCGTCGCCATCCTGCTGGAGACCGCGCTGTCGTTCCTCGGCTTCGGCGTGCAGTCGCCGGACACCTCGCTCGGCCTGCTGGTCAGCGAGGCCCAGACCGCCTCGGTCACCCGGCCGTGGCTGTTCTACTTCCCGGGGCTGTTCATCATCCTCATCGCGCTGACGATCAACTTCATCGGCGACGGCTTGCGCGACGCGTTCGACCCGCAGCAGACCAAGGTGCGAGCATGACCGAGCCGGTGTTCGAGGTCGAGGACCTCCACGTGACGTTCCCGACCGACGATGGCCTGGTGACGGCGGTGCGCGGCGTCAGCTACCGGCTGCGGCCGGGTGAGGTGCTGGGGATCGTGGGGGAGTCCGGCTCGGGCAAGTCGGTCACCTCGCTGGCCGTGATGGGCCTGTTGCCGGCCACCGCGCGGGTCACCGGCTCGGCCCGGTACCGGGGGCGGGAGCTGCTCGGGGCGTCGGACTCCGAGCTCAGCAGCATCCGCGGCAAGAACGTCGCCATGATCTTCCAGGACCCGATGACCTCGCTGAACCCGGTGTACTCGGTGGGCTATCAGATCGCCGAGGCCGTGCGGGCGCACAACGACGTGAGCAAGCAGGCCGCGATGAGCCGGGCGATCGAGCTGCTCGACACCGTGCGCATCCCGAACGCGGCCGAGCGCGCGGCGAGCTACCCGCACGAGCTGTCAGGCGGGATGCGCCAGCGCGTGGTGATCGCGATCGCGATGGCCAACGACCCTGATGTGATCATCGCCGACGAGCCGACGACGGCGCTCGACGTCACGGTGCAGGCGCAGATCATGCAGGCGTTGGAGACCGCCAAGACGGCTACCGGCGCGGCCATGGTGCTGATCACCCACGACCTCGGGGTGATCGCCGGACAGGCCGACCGGGTGATGGTGATGTACGCCGGCAAGCTCGTGGAGGCCGGCTCCGCCGAGGACGTGTTCTACACCCCGCGGATGCCTTACACGCTCGGGCTGCTCGGGAGCCTGCCTCGGCTCGACCAGAAGTCCAAGCAGCTCACGCCGATCGTCGGCGCACCGCCGTCGCTGATCAACATGCCTCCTGGCTGCCCGTTCACGCCGCGCTGCCCGCTCGCCCAACCGGTGTGCGACGAGATCGAGCCGCCACTGGCCGCGACGACCAGCCTGGATCACCTGGCGGCCTGCCACTTCAGTTCGGAGCTGGTCGAGGCGAAGCCGGACGACGTGTTCAACACCGAGGTGGCCGACACCAAGGCGTTGGCGGAGTTCGTGCGCCAGACGGAGGGCGGACCGTGAGTGCGGCGGTGGAGCCGGCGGCCGACGTGGTCGGCGGTGCGCCCGTGCTCTCGGTGCGCAACCTCGTCAAGCACTTCCCGGTGCGGTCCAGGGGCGTGCTGCGGCGTCAGATCGGTGTGGTGCACGCGGTCTGCGACGTGTCGTTCGACCTGATCGCGGGGGAGACGCTCGGCCTGGTCGGCGAGTCGGGATGCGGCAAGACCACCACGGCGCGGGTGCTGCTGAACCTGCAGCCGGCGACCGGCGGCGAGGTGCACTACAACGGCACGGACATCGCTTCGCTGTCCGCTAAGCAGATGCGTGAGCTGCGCCGCGAGCTGCAGATCGTGTTCCAGGACCCCTACGCGTCGTTGGACCCGCGGCTACCGGTCAACGAGATCGTCGCCGAGCCGCTGCGCATCCACGGGCTCTACGGCGACGGCGGTCGGGCCGCGGTGCGCGACCTGCTGCGCACGGTCGGGCTCAAGCCCGAACACGGCAACCGGTTCCCGCACGAGTTCTCCGGCGGGCAGCGTCAGCGGATCGGGGTGGCGAGGGCGCTCGCGCTCAAGCCGCGCGTTCTCGTACTGGACGAACCGGTGTCGGCGCTGGACGTATCGATCCAGGCGGGGGTGCTGAACCTGCTGGAGGAGCTGCAGGACGAGCTGGGGTTGTCCTACCTGTTCGTCTCGCATGACTTGTCAGTCGTGCGCCACGTATCCGATCGGATCGCGGTGATGTATCTGGGGCGGCTCGTGGAGACCGGTGGGGCCGACGAGCTGTTCGAGCGAGCGGCGCACCCGTACACCCAGGCGCTGATCTCGGCCATCCCGCTGCCCGACCCACGCAAGGAACGCGCGCGCGAGCGGATCACCGTGATCGGTGACGTGCCGAGCCCGGTCAACCCGCCGAGCGGCTGCCGCTTCCGCACCAGGTGCCCGAAGTTCGCGGGCGAGCTCAGCGAGTCAGAGCGGCGACGCTGCGTCGAGGACCAGCCCGAGCTGATCGTGCGCGGCCAGGGCCACCCGGTGGCCTGCCACTACGCCGCGGCGGCCCAGCTGCTGTAGGCGTCAGGGCGACCGTGCCTCACAGATCGGTCGCGCCGTCGATCCTTTCCCGCAGGATGTCGGCATGACCGCGGTCAGCCATGCCGTCCACGATATGACCGGCCTGCGGCCGTGGTCGAACAGGCGGGCCAATAAGCTTCCGACGTGCGAGGGGCAGCGCCATTTCGGTTGTTGCTGGTGCATGCGCATCCCGACGACGAGACGCTCGCCACCGGCGGGACGATTGCCCGGTATGCCGCCGCGCCGGACACTTCGGTCACGCTGGTGACGTGCACGCTCGGCGAGCAGGGTGAGATCGCGCCGCCGGAGCTCGCGCTGCTGGCCGCCGAGCACGCCGACCAGCTAGGCGGGTACCGCATCGGCGAGCTGGCTGCTGCCTGTGACGCGCTCGGCGTGCGCGATCACCGGTTCCTCGGCGGGGTTGCGCGCTGGCGTGACACCGGGATGGTGCTCACCGGCTACGGCACCAGGGCGGCCGCGCCGGACGAGCTGCGCCCCACGGCGTTCGCGCGGCCCGACACGTTCGACGAGCAGGTCGAGCAGCTCGTGGCCGTGCTGGACGACGTGCAGCCGCAGGTGGTGATCAGCTACGACCCCGACGGCGGCTACGGCCACCCCGACCACATCCGGGCGCACAAGATCACGATGGCGGCCGCCGCGAGGGCGCCCGGGGTGCGCAAGGTGTACTGGACGGCGTCCTCGCGGGCCGACCTCGACGCTGCGCTGGCCGAGCTGGCCGACGTCGGCAGCCTGCCGTACCGGCTCCCCGAGCCCGACGAGCTCGCCACCGTGCCCGACGACACCGTCACCACCCGCATCGACGTCAGCGACCGGCTCGCCGCCAAAGTCGCCGCCCTGCGCGCGCACCGCACGCAGCTGACGGTGTTCACCGCAGGCGGCCGTACCGGGTACGCGTTGACCAACGACATCGCCCAACCCGTGCTGCGGACCGAGTCGTACACGCTGGTCGGCGGCGATACCGATGCAGCGGCGTCGACCGTTGAGGACGACCTGTTCGCGGGCGTCGAGCCGTTATGAAGGTCGTGCTGCTCGCCCTGCTGCTGGTGGACGCCACGCTGCTCGGGGCCGCCGAGCTGCTGTACCTGCCGATGCACATCGGCGCGGTGCCGGTGCCGCTGACCGCGTTGATCGCGGCGGTCACCATGCCCTGGTTGGTGCGGGAGGCCGCCGACCTCGGCGAGGCGCCCCTTGTCGCGGTGTCGCCGCTGCTGGTGTGGCTCGGCACGATCGGCGTGCTGGCCTTCGTCGGCCCCGGGCAGGACGTGCTGTTTCCCGATGGCTGGCGTCCGCTGGTGTTGCTGGCCGCAGGCATCCTGCCGGCCGTGTGGGCGCTCGCCGGCGCTCGGAGTGCCGGCGCTGGAACAGGAGTAGCGAGCAGTGGCTGAACCCATCACCGACCAGCACATCGTCGGGGTGCTGCGCCCGTTCGTCCGCGCGGCCCGGCCGGTGCTGGACGCGCTGCGCGAGTCGGACCCGTTCGGGCTGCGGGCGCGGGTCCGCGCCGACCTGGAAGGTTCCGAGGACGACGACGAGCGCGGCCTGCGCGAGCGGGTGCTCGACCAGTTGGCGTCCGTACAGGTGCCGGGCACGGCGGCGTGGGCTGCGATGGACGTCGACCAGCGCACGCACTGGTGGATCCACCGCGTCGGCCGGTTCACGACGTTGCTCGCCGCGGTACCGGGCATCGGCGGGGTGCTGGCCGACCGGCTGCCCGTGCAGGCCGCGTTGGGCGCCGCGGGTCAGGGACTGCTGCTGACGGCCATCGCGGGCGAGCACGGGGTGCGCGACGAGGACGAGCTCGTGGCGCTGCTCGGTTCGGTGCTGTTCAAGCGTGATCTCAGGGCGTCCGGCGGCGACGTTCCGGACGGCGTGAGCGAGGCCGAGGTGGCGGCCAAGGCCGAGCAGCTCAGCGGCGAGCTGACCGGCGAGCGCAAGCCGGCGCTGCGCAAGATCGGGGGCGCGGTGTGGCGGCTGGGACGCACGCTCTACGCGCTGGGCGACGAGCTGGACAAGCGACCGCACGGCCGCTTCTACCACCAGGCGCTGGGCATGCTCCCGGTCGTCGGGATGGTCGGCGACTACTTCGGCGAGCGGTCCGGGCTCAAGCGGGCGGCGAAGGCGGCGCTCAAGTGGCTGCGCCAGAACCCGCCGGCAGGTACCGCACGCGGTGGTGGCTGACGAAGCCGAGCTCGTGGCAGCGGGCGAGTGCCGCGGCGTCGTCGCTGGGCACCTCGGTCACCGCCCAGCGGGCGCCGGCGTGCGGCACGTCGACCTCGCCGGTGCCAAGGTCGGAGAGGTACACGTGCTCGTCCACCACGACTGCCCGGCCGGCGGGCATCCTGACCGGCAGCTCGGCGACGTCGGTGACCAGTACCTCGACCACGTCGTCCGAGAAGCTCACCCCTTGCCGGCGCAACGCCGCCTCTGCTGGCGAGCCGACCGCCACCCGCACGCGCGTCTCGCTCGCCGCGGCGCAGACCGATTCCAGCCGCTGTACCGCCGACCACGACGGCCGCCGCGGCCGGGCTGGTGGGATCGCTCGCACCGCCACCACTGCCGTGCGCGCGACCGCGACCGCACCGCGCCGGGTGTGCACCACCACCTCGCCGGCGCCGCCGGATGCCAGCTCGCCGACCGCGTCGGTGTAGAGCGGGCGGCCGTCGCGCTCGCCGACCCGGTGCCGCAGCGCGACCCGCTGTCCCACCAGGGCGTCCAGCGTCTCCATGTGACGTAATCCTGCCCGATTAGCCGCCGCCCCAAGCGGCGTGCCGAGCACCTCACGAGCAATACTTGGGGCGCAACGACGACGGCTAGAGCAGGAGAACCACCGTGACCTACGTGATCGCCGAACCTTGCGTCGACCTCCTCGACAAGTCGTGCATCGAGGAATGTCCGGTCGACTGCATCTATGAGGGCGGTCGGATGATGTACATCCATCCCGACGAGTGCGTCGACTGCGGTGCCTGCGAGCCGGTCTGCCCCGTGGAGGCCATCTACTACGAGGACGACGTCCCCGAGCAGTGGAGGGACTACACCAAGGCCAACGTCGAGTTCTTCGACGAGCTCGGCTCGCCGGGCGGGGCGTCCAAGGTGGGCAAGGTCAACCGCGACGTGTCGCCGGTGACCGAGCTGCCTCCGCAGGTGCACGACGAGTGAGCCGAGGGTGACCCTCGGGAGCTTGCCCGACTTCCCGTGGGACTCCCTCACCGCGGCCAGGGCGCTCGCGGCGGCTCATCCCGACGGCATCGTCGACCTCTCGGTCGGCACCCCGGTCGACCCGGTCCCGGAAGTCGTCCGCGGCGCGCTGTGCGGCCCGGCAGCGGCCGAGCCCGGTTACCCCTACACCTGGGGCACGGTCGAGCTGCGGGAAGCCGTGGTCGCCGCGATGGCCCGCCGCTACGGCGTGGCCGGCGTCGACCCCGACGCTGTGCTCCCGACGATCGGCTCCAAGGAGCTGGTCGCGTGGCTGCCGACGCTGCTCGGTCTCGGCGCCGGGGACGTGGTCGCGATACCGGAGCTGGCCTACCCGACCTACGAGGTGGGCGCCCGGCTCGCCGGTGCCGACGTGGTGCGGCTCGCCGCCGGCCAACCGCTGCCGGCCGGCACCCGGCTGGTGTGGCTGAACTCGCCGTCCAACCCGACCGGGGCCGTCCTGCCGGCGGAGCTGATGCGCGCCGCCGTGACCGCGGCTCGTGCGGCGGGCGCGGTGCTGGCCTCCGACGAGTGCTACCTGGCGTTCTCGACCGGCTGCTCGGTGCTGCATCCCTCGGTGTCCGGTGGACGCCACGACGGGTTGCTCGCCGTGCACTCGCTGTCCAAATCGTCGAACCTTGCGGGCTATCGCGCCGGCTTCGTCACCGGCGAAGCGGGGCTGGTGCGGACCCTGATGGAGCTGCGCCGCCATGCAGGCATGATCGTGTCGCGCCCGGTGCAGGCCGCCATGCGCGCGGCGCTGGACGACGACGCGCACATCGCCGAGCAGGCTTCGCGGTACGCCGTGCGGCGGGACCGCCTGCGGGCGGCGCTGACGGCGTTCGGGTTGACCGTCGAGCACTCCGACGCGGGCCTGTATCTCTGGGCCACCGGCGGCGAGCCGGGGCGGGTGACGGTCGACCGGCTTGCCAAGTCTGGCGTGCTGGTGGCGCCGGGGGAGTTCTACGGACCGGCGGGCGGCTCGCATGTCCGGGTGGCGGCCACCGCGACCGACGATCGGATCGACATGGCGGTGCAGCGGCTCAGCGTCGGCTGAGCGGGTTCGTCGGCTCCGGCTCCGGCTCCGGCGTTGGCACCGGCTCCAGCACCTCCGCGGCCACCGCGCTGACCCGCTGCCACGCCTGCTGCCACTGCGCCCTGGTCGCCGCCGCCCTGGCCTGTTCGCGTTCGACCAGCCGGCCGGCGACGAACACGACGAGCCCCTCGGGGCGCTCGCGCTGCCCGGTCAGCCCGTCGAGCAGCTGCCTGATGCGCTGCCCGGCGACGCAGGCGTCCTGGTGCTCACCGAGCACGTCCTGCAGCGAGGCGGTGACCTTGAGCAGCCGCTGCACCGGAGCGCCGAGGGCCGGCTCGGCGAGCTCGCCGGTGTAGCGCAGTCGCTTGCCGCGGATCCGCAGGGCGTGCAGGACCGCGTCCGGTGGTTCCTCGCCCGCGCGGCGCACTGCTTTGCTCAGCGACCGGTACTCGGCGCGCACCAAGTCGACCAGCTCGGGCTGGTGGCTCGTGGCGCTCGGGGTGGGCAGCGGCAGCCGCACGGCGTCGGCGAGCCGTTCCAGCAGCGCGGTGTACCGCGGCGACGCCAGCGCGGCGAGCATGGCTGCCCGCGCGGCCTCCCGCTCGGCATGTAGGTCACCCACGAGCGCCTCGGCCGCCACCTGCTCCGCCGCGTCGAAGTCGGCGGACTCGCTGCGTAAGCGCTCCAGCATCACGTCCAGGTCGCGGACCGGGCCCAGCGCGCGGCCCAGCCAGCCCAGCTC
>JACDBJ010000239.1 GCA_013695005.1 Pseudonocardiales bacterium | reverse complement strand
GGTTCACACGGAGGCTGCGAGTTGGCCACGCACGGTCGCTGCCTTCGCTGCGGCGACGAGCCCCGACGTCGGTACCGCGGCGGACGAGCTACGCACCGGCGGTGCGCGACGCGT
This sequence comes from Pseudonocardiales bacterium, assembly GCA_013695005.1. Lineage (GTDB taxonomy): Bacteria > Actinomycetota > Actinomycetes > Mycobacteriales > Pseudonocardiaceae > Pseudonocardia. The sequence continues at coordinate 6,957 of JACDBJ010000239.1, read as the reverse complement.
CGCGATAGCGCCCTGGTTCCTGGCTCCTGGCCGCCTGCTCGACCGCGTCAGCGCCGCCGCCGGCCCAGGCGCCGTCGTCGCAGAGCCGCTCGGCGCACATCCGGCGGTCGCGGAGCTCGTGCACTACCGCTACGCCGCCGCGATCCGCCGCCACGTCGACTACGGCCGCGTCCACAGCGCGCTCTGTCTCGCCTGACCTGCCCGCTCCCGGCTCGTCCACCCGCTAGACAGGAGAACCTCGTGAGCTTGCCCATCCTGGCGCTGCACGACAGCGGACACACCGCGGCTAGCAGCGCAGCCACCGATGCCAGCCCAGCCTTCGACATCATCGACACCGACGTCAGCCTGCTCGCCGACTGCATGGCCTCGCTGTTGTCCTTCACCCAGGTGACCGCCGAGGTGGTGGCACGCGAGCACGGTGTGCGGGTGCTCGACTCGCGGTTCGACATCTCGGCCGCCCTTGGCACAGTCCACCGCGGCCAACGAACCGAGCCGAGAGTCGACAGCCTGCGCGTGCGTGCGGAGATCGTCGCCGACGCCAGCGTGGATCAGATCGGCCGGATACGTGCGGAGACTGAACGCCGCTGCCCCATGCTCGCCGTGTTGCGGCGCAACGGCGTGCCCGTGATCAGCGAATGGACGCTGTGCCCGGCTGCCTAGCTCGTGGTGGAGTCGGCCAGCAGTAGGCGAGCCCAGGCGTCGGCCAGCCAGGTCCCGAAGCGCTGCGGCGTCCACCCCCGCTGGCCAACGAGCAGCACCCAGTACTCGGGTGCGTTCATGCTCCAGATGATGTCGGCCACCTCGTCGTCGGACAGGTCCGCGCGAAGCTCGCCAGTGGCCCGCATGTCCGCCGCGGCCAGCCGCAGGTTCGCCGCTCTGCGTCCGGTGATCTCGGCGTAGAGCGCCGCACAGTCCGCGTCTCCGCTCACGCCCGCGTCGTACAGCGCCCTGAACACCGGCGCCGTCCGTGGCGATATCACGGCGAGGGCCGCGGCATAGATGGCCAGCTTCTCGCGGGCGGTCGGGGCAGCCAGCATCGCTCTGACGTAGTCCCGCTCGGCGGCCGGAACCGCGCGGTCCTGCCCGGAGATCGAGGTCTCCACGACCTCGCGGATCAGCACCGGCTTGCGCCCGACGGTGGCATAGATGGTGTCCACCGCGACGCCGGCCCGCTCCGCGATCTCCGCGACCGTCGTCGCGAGGTAGCCGCGGGTCACGAAGAGGTCCCGGGCAGCGTCCAGCACGGCTCGCCGGGTCGCGGCGGCCTGCTCGGCACGGCGCGGGGCGTTGTAACGGCGCCTGCGCTTGACGTCCTCTGCCATCGGCTCCATATCTTAGTCATATTCGTCCGAAGCTAGTTCGGACGAACTATCGAGGGAGGAACCATGGTGTACGCCTACATTCAGGACGTCCCGATCGACGAGGACCTGTACTGGAAGGTCATCGAGGAAATCGGCTCCGAGCCGCTCGCCGGATCACTGCTGCACCTGTGCGTCCGCCGCGAGGACGGAGGTCTTCGCTACATCGAGGTGTGGGAGTCCAAGGAGCTGTGCGGCAAGGCCTTCGACGAGCGCGTTCACCCCGCCGTGGACCGTGCGTTCGGTGGCGAGCGCCCACAGGGCGAGCCGACACAGAATCGCCTCGAGGTCATCGACGCTCGCGGCGCGTTGATCCCGGAAGGAATCGCGCCATGACCGCCACGGCCGCCCGCGAGGCCGGTGCCCGGGTCTTTCCGATCCCGCCGCCGGTGTACTACATCGCGGCATTCGCCATGGGCTACGTGCTGAACCGCGTGCTGCCGTGGGAGATCGACGGGCGGCCGGTGACGACGGTCGTTGGGGCGCTGGTAGTGATCGCCGGCCTCGGCCTTGCGTGGAGCGCCATCTTCGGCGTGATCCGGCACCGCACGACGATCGTGCCGCACCATCCGGTGTCCGCCCTCGTCACCACCGGTATGTACCGGATCTCCCGCAATCCCATGTACACCGGTCTCGCGATCGCCTACCTCGGCGGCACGCTCCTGCTGGACTCGTGGTGGCCGCTGATCCCATTGCCGCTCGCGCTGGTGGCGGTGCGGCTCGTGGTGATCCGGCCAGAGGAGCGGTACCTGGCGCAGCGCTTCGGCGCCGAGTACACCGAGTACCGGGCGCGGGTCCGCCGTTGGCTGTGACCGGCTCGCTACCGTCGGCGGCATGACCGAGCTCGTGCACCTCGGCGTCGCCGCCGGCGTCGCGACGATCACGCTGGACTCGCCGGCCAACCGCAACGCGCTGTCCGCCGAGGTGCGCGGTGACCTCGCCGCGCACCTGGCCACCGCCATCGACGACGACAGCATCCGCGTGATCGTGCTCGGCCACAGCGGGCCGGTCTTCTGCGCGGGCCTGGACCTGAAGGAGGTCGCGGCCGGCGGCGCCGATCGGGCTGTCGGCGAGATCGCCGCGGTACTCGAGCGGATCTGGACCTCACCGACGCCGGTGGTCGCCGCGCTGGCCGGGCCGGCACGGGCGGGCGGTGTCGGCCTGCTCGCCGCGGCCGACGTCGTGGTCGCGGCGCTCGACGTGACGTTCGCCTTCACCGAGGTCAGGCTCGGGGTCACGCCGGCCGTCATCTCAGCGACGCTGCTCCCCCGGATGCTGCCGCACGCCGCGCACGAGCTGTTCCTGACCGGCGAGGTGTTCGACGCCGCGAGGGCCGCGGCCATCGGGCTGGTCAACAGTGCGGTCCCAGCGGAGCGGCTCGACGCGGAGGTCCGCCGCTATGTCGACGCTCTGCTGCTCGCCGCACCCGGAGCCGTCGCGTCGACCAAGCAGCTGCTGCGCTCCTCGATCGCCGAGGAGCTGAGCCGGCTGGGCGCACTGTCCGCGGCGTCCTTCGCCGGTGACGAGGCACGGGAGGGCATGCTGGCCTTCGCCGAGAAGCGCCCCCCACAGTGGGCAGCGCCTACCGGGGCCCCGGCGGACGGGCGATCATCCTGAGTCGCAGCGGGCGGTCGCCATGCTCGCTGGCCTTCTCGGCGGCGCGGATGGTGTCCAGCACGGCCTGGTAGCCCTGCGGGTCGGCCAGCCGGAACGCCTCCGGGTGCGTCCACACCAGCTCGACCTCACCGGGCGGCAGCCAGGACAGGTCGTTCAGCGCGTCGTTCAGCGCGTCGAGGTTGGCGCCGTACCAGTCGGGGAACTGCAGCGCGTGGCCGGCGGCCAGCAGCACGGCCTTCTTGCTCGGGGCGCGGCGGCCGTCGATCGTGCCCGTCGTCACCGGCTCAGCCATTGCCGGTGGCCCTGACGTCCACGACGACGAAGCTCTCGTAGTGATCTGCGGTGTAGTAGAACTCCCCGCCGGAACCGGCGACTAGGCGCCTGGCCCCACGGTCGTCACTGCCCGGTGTCGGCACGGTGTACTCCCGGTAGTAGCCCAGCTTCTTGCTGGGAAGCAGCTGCTCTGCGTTGCGGAACGTTGCCCCGTCTTGCTGGTAGCGAAACGGCCCGCCCGCCTGTATCGCCTGCCCGACGACGGCCGCCTCTGGCGGGAGAGCGCACAGCGGCTGTGTCCGCAGCCCGGACTCCTCGGCGCCCGGTACGTCGGCCGTGACGATCACGCAGCCCGTCGCCACCGGGGCTTGCGCCGTGTTGGGTGCCGGGTCAGCCGAGGCCCCGACGATGCTGTTCACGGCGAAGGCAAGCCCGCCGAGCATCAGCAGCACCGCAAGCCCGATGGCAACCATCCGCTGTGCACGCTTTGTCATCGGCCACCCGTCCCGCGATGCGACCACCAGGCGGTCAGCGCCTCCGTGGTCCGGTCCGCCACCGCGGCACCCGCCCAACACAGCGGGAGCAGCACGACGATCGCGAGCGCGACCTGGAACGGGAACCCGAGCTGGGTCACCCACAGCTCCACGGAGTCCCACCAGTCGACGAGCCAGCGCACGGCTAGCGAGAGTAGTCGCCGGACATGCGGGTTATCTTTCCGGCATGTTCGCCGTCTATGCCGACCATCCAGCCCCCGACGATCCACTCGCCGCCCTCGTGGTGGGTGAACGCCCTGAGCCGGAGACCCCGCAGGGCTGGGTGCTGGTGCAGGTCAGCGCGACCAGCCTGAACATGCACGACATCTGGACCCTGCGAGGCGTCGGCATCACGCCGGAGCAGTTCCCGATGATCCTGGGCTGCGACGGCGCCGGCACCCTCGAGGACGGCACCGAGGTCGTGCTGTACCCCGTGATCGCCGACGCCGCGAACACCGCCGACGAGACGCTCGACCCGAAGCGCAAGCTGCTCACCGAGGGCTACCAAGGCACGTTCGCCGACGCCGTCGTCGTGCCAGCCCGCAACGCGGTGCCCAAGCCCGCCGGTCTGTCCTGGGCACAGGCGGCGTGCATGGGCACCGCATGGCTGACCGCCTACCGGATGCTGTGCACCCGCTCCGGGCTGCGGGCCGGCCAGACGATGCTGGTGCAGGGCGCATCCGGCGGGGTGTCCACCGCGCTGATCCAACTCGGGCGGGCGGCGGGGATGCGGGTCTGGGTCACCGGCCGCACCGAGGACAAGCGCGCACTGGCCGACAAGCTCGGCGCACATGCCACGTTCGAGCCCGGTCAGCGCCTGCCCGAGCGGGTCGACGGGGTGTTCGAGTCGGTCGGCGACGCGACGTGGCCGCACTCGATGCGGGCGCTCAAGCCGGGCGGTGTGATCGTCTGCTGCGGCGCGACGAGCGGCCCCGACCCGAGTGCCGACCTGCGCCGGCTGTTCTTCCAGCAGCTCCGTGTCGTCGGCTCCACGATGGGCAGCCGTGACGAGCTGCGCGACCTGCTGGCCTTCGTCGAGGCCGCCGGGATCGAGCCGGAGATCGGGCTGGAGCTTCCGATGCGGCGGGCCGGCGAGGCCATGCAAGCCATGATGGACGGTGACACGGCCGGGAAGATCGTCCTTACGCGCTAGGCGGCCGGGCCACCCGGGCTGTGGATGGATCAGCAAATCGCCGGGTCGGCACGTAGAGTCGATTAACGTGTCTGTCACATCGCGCCCGACTTCGGCGGCATCCGGGCAGCTAATGGACTCCCCCGCGACCGCCGTGGAGCTCGTCGAGCTGCTTGATCAGGTTGATCGTGCTGTCGACGCGACTGTCCTTCCGGCCACCAGCGCCGAGGGCGTCAGCCGAGAGGGTTGGCGGGTCCTGCTGCTGCTGGCGCGTGGCGGCGGCCGCAGCATGGGCGAGATAGCCGAGCGCACCGGTGTCCCCGCGCCCACCGCGACCAGGGTCGTGAACCGGCTGGTCGCCGACGAGCTCGCGCGGCGCTTCACCGATCCCGACGACCGCCGCCGGGTGCTGGTTCAGCTCGCGCCGCAAGGCGGTCAGGTGGTCGCCCGGATCACGCACCGGCTGTCAGCGTCGCGCCGTGACGAGCTGCGCGAGCTGCTGGTCGCGCTCGCCGACGCCGTCGCCTGATCGCCGCGTCTACTACGGAGTAACACAAAAGGCACGATCTGTGACGTACCGTTCAACCGACTGTTCGGGGGACGGCAAACGCAGCAACCGGACACACCGAAACCGGACACAAAGGACGGCAGGCAGCAGCGCGCACCACTCGTCGAGTGGCTCGGGCTCGTGCTCGGCTTCGTGTTCGGCAACCTCGCCCTGCAGCAGTTCGGTCTGTCACTACCGCCGTGGGTCAATGCGACCATCGGAGTTACCGGAGCGATCATCCTGGCCGTCCTCGAGTTCGGCCTGCCGATCCCCAGGAAGCCGCGCTGGATAGACAGGCTGCGCAAATACATCCGTGAGCATCGGCTGGTAGCGGCGATCACGCTGGCGATCGGGGTGGTCCTAGGCGCGGCTTTCCCCACATCGCCGACGAGATCCAGGAGACCTCGATCTCGTGGTTTGGCTGCCCGCAGGCCACCGAGCTGCGGGTGCTCAGCTCACCGGACGGGATCGACGCTGCACAGCAACTTGCGAACCGTTACGAGCTCCAGACCGCGACCTCCAACCACGGCTGCCCTGCAGTCCACATGTACGTCTACGCCGGATCGCCCCAGAAGGTCTCGCAGGCGATGGCGAGCAAGTGGTCCAACGAGCACCTTCGCGATCTCGGACCGCGCCCGGACGTCTGGCTCAGGGAATCCGGTTCAGAGGTCGACAAGACGGCCACTCCGAGCCCGATTGCCGAGGAGTACTCGGTGGCGTCGTCACCGCTGGTGTTGGCCACGGCCGACCGTGCGACGGTGGCTGCGCTGGGCACCCAGCGCCCGGGTAACTGGGCAGAGACATTCGACAAGGCCAGCCGAACCGATCGAGGCGTGCTACGACCCGACCCACCACGTCTTCAACGGGTGAGCTCGCCACCGCCCTGCTCTACGGGATCGACCAGCCCGCCGACCAGCCCCGCGCGCGGGCCATCGAACAGCTGATCGGTCGGACGCTGGACCGCGACGACTACCCCCTCGGTGACGGCCTCGCCATGTTGTGCCGCCAGCGGGAGCTGACGCCACCGCGCAACTCCATGATCGTCTCCGAGCAGGCCGTGCTGCGGTTCAACACCGGAGCTCCGTTGGGCGGGCGCTGCGCAGCGGGCACCGGCCGGCTGTCGAGCCAGGAACAGTTGAAGGCCTTCTACCCGTCGGACACGCGTGGTCTCGACATACGGTTCGCTCGCCTCTCGTGGAGTGATGCCAGCCAGGGACGCGCTGCGGCGCGCTTCGGCGATTGGCTGGTCAGCGACGACGGCCAGCAGACGTTGCTGGCGGTCGGACTTCGCCCGAATGGGGTCACGATTCGCGACCCGCTGAGTGAGCAGAACGGCGTATTGCCCGGCGCCACGGTCAAGGACGACCCAGTTCCTCTGGAGGCACTGCGCGCGGCGATGCGGCAATACGACCTCGCCCACCGGCAGGGTCGCGTGCTGCTCGCCCTCGATGCCTCCGGCTCGATGGGCGCAGCTGTCGACAACGGTCAGACCAGGTT
>JACDBJ010000235.1 GCA_013695005.1 Pseudonocardiales bacterium | reverse complement strand
ATCGTTAAGAACAACCTGCGGTCCTATTGCCATGAAACAAGAGCGGAATGGCCCTAGCCGATCGTGCGTATTTCCTCGTCGATCCTGGCGAGGCTGTCGACGCGATTCAGGCTGACCGACTCGATCTCGTCGAACTTGTGGTCGTACCGCTCGACATCACTTGGTTTCTCCAGATAGGTCGCGCCCTCACGGCCTTCGAAATAGACCACATCCTGGTCTTCGTCGTCCTCGAACTTGACAATGGAGAAAGAGCCACCTAACGCATGGCGAAGTGCGGCCAGCCTGGGTAGAACCCGCAGGGTTACGTTGGCCTGGCTCTCTTCCAGGGTCTTCCGCAACCACTCGAGCTGGCGGCGCATGACTTCCTGATCGCCGATCGGGTGCTGGAGGGCGGACTCGCCGATGATTACCTCAAAGTTCAGGGGCCCGATATCGCGATGCAGATACTCTTTCCGCCGCATACGGAATTCGACATATCGAGTACGCTCTTCTTCCGAGGTCTCCGGCCAAAACAGGGTGCTCATGCTATAGACATATTCTTCTGTCTGGAGCAGGCCTGGAATGACTTCGGGCTGAAATGAACGTATCTTTGAGGCATCTCCTTCCAACGTGATGTAACGGACGAGATGGTCCGCCATCAAATCTCCGCCGAGCACATCCCGGTAGTCATTCCACCAGCCCTGACCCTGACCCTCGGACGCCCACCGCAGGAGGCGGTCGCGCTCCGACTGAGGAACGTTTCCGTAGTATTCGATCAAGTCGCGGACGTCACGGGTTCGAGGCACGCCCTTGCCGGTCTCGAGCCGGCTGATCTTGGACGCGGAGCATTCGAGCACCGCGGCGGCGTCTTCGACGGTCTTGCGGGCAGCCTCGCGAAGCCGTCGGAGCTCGGCACCGAGGCGACGACGTGGCACGACCGGACTGCGGCTCACATTCACATCCTCTTCTGGCCGCAATCACTCTCGTTCACCCGCAGAGCAGCGGACCGTATTGTCTAGTGTGGTCGGGAACTGTGCAAGTGCATGAAGGTAACGCAGGGTGGCAACGTAGTGCCTTCCGGGTCTGAGGTGGGTCACCGCCACGTCACAATCGCGTTCTTCCTAGGCGCGAGTGGTGCGCCGCTCGCCATCGAGGTTTGGTCCAACCCGCCGCATGCCCTGCTCAGATGGCTACTCCAGCCCCCTAGTACCTAGGGTGCAGGCTCGCGCGAGCGCCCGGAGGATCTCTCGTTGCCGATGCGAAATGCATGTGCAAAATTCACGTTCACAGTGTATGCTCCCCCTGCACGACCACCCGGATCCTGGGTGCGGCTGCAGCGTGTAGGTGATCACGATGCTCGTAGTGGTGACGGTAGGTGGCCTGGTCCTGTTGCTCGTCCTCGCGGTGACCGTCGGCTACATCGAGGGGCGGGCGCAGCGGGACGCGTGGAGCCGGGTAGCCGCTGAACGACGCGAACTGTGGGCGTGGGAGCAAGAGTTGATCGAAGCGGCGGAGGCGCGTGGGTGCGCGGGCTGCCGAATCTGGCGTCGGCGCGCGGAGGGTTTACCAGAGGTGTCCGATCCACCGACCCGCTAGATGGCGCGGCGGCCGGAGAGGGCCCGGCCGAGGGTGAGCTCGTCGGCGAACTCGAGGTCCCCGCCCATCGGCAGACCGGACGCGGGGCGGGTCACCGACAGCCCGGGGAAGTCACGCAGCAGCCGCACGAGGTAGGTCGCGGTGGCCTCCCCCTCGGTGTTGGGGTCGGTCGCGATGATCACCTCGGCCACCGCGGTCTCGTCGTCCGCCGGGCCGTTGCCACCGAGCCGGGCCAGCAGCTCGCGGATCCGCAGCTGGTCGGGCCCGATGCCTGACAGCGGGTCCAGCGAGCCGCCGAGCACGTGGTAGCGGCCGTGGAACTCGCGCGTCCGCTCCACCGCCAGCACGTCCTTGGGTTCCTCGACCACGCAAACAAGCGTCGGGTCACGCCGCGCGTCGGAGCAGTAGCGGCAGCGCACCGCCGCCGAGACGTTGCCGCAGACCTCGCAGAACAGCACCCCCTGCTTGACCCGCTGCAATGCGTCCATCAGCCGCGCGACGTCCGCCGGCTCGGACGCCAGCAGATGAAACGCCATCCGCTGCGCGCTCTTGGGCCCGACGCCGGGCAACCGGCCGAGCTCGTCGATCAGGTCCTGTACCGGCCCCTCGAACACCGGCTACCGCCCGCCGCCGACAGAGGCCGGCAGCTCAGGAGCCGGGCAGCCCGAGGCCGCCCGCCATGTCGCCCAGCCCACCGGCCAGCGGCCCCATCTTCTCGGCCTGCAGGTCGCGAGCCGCCTGAGCGGCGTCCCGCAGCGCGGCCACGATCAGGTCCTGGAGCGTCTCGACGTCGTCCGGGTCGACGACGCTCGGATCGATCTTCACGTCGCGCACCTCGCCCGCAGCGGTCATCGTGACCGTGACCAGGCCGCCGCCGGCGGTCCCGGTCACCTCGGACTCGGCCAGCTCGGCCTGCGCGGCCATCAGCTCCTCCTGCATCCGTTGCGCCTGCTGGAGGATCATCTGCATATCGGGCTGACCGGGTCCCACCTCGGGGTCCTTCCCTCGTGCCGCACTTGCCAGCCAGCCTAGCCGTGCCAGGGTAGGCGCCGTGCCCGCTCCCCGCGCCCGCAGCGTCTGGTGCGCAGCGGCCGCCGTCGGGGCACTGCTCGCGGGCTGCTCGGTCAGCGGCTCCGCCGAGCCCACGCCGACGACGCAGCCGGAGACGGCGCCGCCCGGCACGACCGCGCCGGCTCGGGTTCCGGCCATCGTCGTGCTCGATCCTGGCCACAACGGAGGCACCGCAGGCCGCAGCGCCGAGCTCAACCGGCAGGTTCCCAACGGCCGCGGCGGCACCAAGATCTGCAACACCACCGGCACGGCCACCAACGCCGGCTACCCCGAGCACGCGTTCAACTTCGACGTCGCCCAGCGGGTGCGCGAGCTGCTCACCGCCAGCGGGGTGCAGGTCGTGCTGACCAGGCCCGACGACGCGGGGCTCGGCCCGTGCGTCGACGACCGCGGCGCGGCCGGCCAGCGGGCGAACGCCGACGCCGTCGTCTCCATCCACGCCGACGGCGCGGCACCGCCCGGTCGCGGGTTCCACGTGGCCTACTCCGACCCGCCGCTGAACGACGTCCAGCGCGGCCCGGCGTTGGAGCTGGCCCGCGCGCTGCGCGACGAGATGACCAAGGCAGGGTTGCCGCCGTCGAACTACACCGGTGCGGACGGCCTGTCGCCGCGGCCGGACCTCGCCGGGCTGAACTTCGCCGAGCGGCCGGCCGCGCTGGTCGAGTGCGCCAACATGCGCAACGCCGCCGAGGCGGCCGTGATCTCCACCCCGGAGGGCAGGCAGCGCTACGCGGCGGCGATCTCCGCGGGGGTGCTGGCGTTCCTGGCCCGCCGCTGACTGACCCGGTACAGCAGCTCGACCAGCGCCGACCCGATCGCGCCTGCGCCGAGCGCGATGAGCACCGTCGGCGTCTGCGTGGGGTCGAGCTGCCAGAACTCCCGCCCGTAGGGCAGCAGAATCGCGAGCAGGAAGCCGCCGATCATGGCAGCGACGAGCACGAGCTTCCACCAGACGTACGGCCGGGCGATCACGACGAGCACCCACGTCGCGACCACGTACAGCGCGATCACTGCGGCGGTGCTGGCCTGGATCGCGGTCGCGCTGGCGTCGTTCTGGGCCAGCTTGTACGTCACGTAGGTCGCGGTCGCCGTGATGATTCCGGACGGCGCGGCGAGGCGGAGGACCCGTTTGACGAAGCCGGGACGGGCCCGCTCGGGGTTCGGCGCGAGCGCGAGGAAGAACGCCGGGATGCCGATCGTCAGCGCGCCGATCAGGGTGAGGTGGCGGGGCAGGAACGGGAACTGCTGCACGATGCCGAACAGCACCGGGGCGCCGATGAAGATGGCGAGCAGCACCGAGTAGACCGTCTTGGTGAGGAACAGGTTGGCGACCCGCTCGATATTGCCGATCACCCGCCTGCCCTCGGCGACGACGTGCGGCAGCGTCGCGAAGGAGTTGTCCAGCAGCACGATCTGGGCCACCGCCCTGGTGGCCGGGCTGCCGGAGCCCATCGCCACCCCGATGTCGGCGTCCTTGAGCGCGAGGACGTCGTTCACCCCGTCGCCGGTCATCGCCACGGTGTGTCCCCGCGACTGCAGCGCGCCGACCATGTCCCGCTTCTGCGCCGGCGCGACGCGACCGAACACCGTCGAGGACTCCAGCGCGTCGGCCAGCAGTTCGCGGTCCGACGGGAGCTCACGGGCGTCCACCGGGACGTCCGCCCTGACGAGCTGCAGCGACGACGCGACAGCGCCCACCGACACCGCGTTGTCGCCGGAGATGACCTTCACCTCGACGTCCTGCGCCTCGAAGTACCGCAGCGTCGGCGCCGCCTCCGGGCGGACCCGCTGCTCCAGCACGACCAGCGCGACCGGGTCCACCACACCGGGGGCGTCGTCGGCGTCCACCGAGTCCTGGCAGCAACCGAGCAGCAGCACCCGCAGGCCGCGCGACCCGATGTGCTGCGCCTCGACGCGCTCGGCGCTCTCGGCGGGCAACAGCACGTCCGGCGCACCGAGCACCCAGTTGCCCTGACCGTCGAAACTCGCGCCACTCCACTTGCGCGCCGAGGAGAACGGCGCGATGGCCGAGCTCTGCCAGCCGGCGGCACCGTCCGGGTAGGCCTCCAGGATGGCCTGCAGGCTCGCGTTCGGTCGCGGGTCGGTGGTGGCCAGCGCGCTGAGCACGGAAGTGATGTCGCCAACCGCGTGCCCGCCGACGGGGCGCAGCTCCGAGAGCCGCATGCCGTTCTCGGTGAGCGTGCCGGTCTTGTCGGCGCATACCACGTCCACCCTGGCGAGGCCCTCGATCGCGGGCAGCTCCTGGACCAGGCAGTTGCGCCGCCCGAGACGGATGACGCCGACCGCGAAGGCGATGCTGGTCAGCAGCACGAGGCCTTCGGGCACCATCGGCACCAATGCCGCCACCATGCCGCGCAGCGCCCCGGCGAAGTCCACCGACTCAACCTGGAGCTGGCTGTAGATGATCAGCGCCCCGGCGGGGATCATGAGGTATGTGATGATCTTCAGGATCGTGTTGATCCCGTTCCGCAGCTCCGAGCGCACCAGCGTGAACCGGCTGGCCTCCTCGGCCAGCTTCGCGGCATAGGCCTCGCGCCCTACCTTGGTGGCGCGGTACGCCCCTGAGCCGGCGACGACGAAGCTGCCGGACATCACGTGGTCGGCCGGCTGCTTGTGTACTGGGTCCGACTCGCCGGTGAGCAGCGA
>JACDBJ010000212.1 GCA_013695005.1 Pseudonocardiales bacterium | reverse complement strand
GTGTAGGTCCGGCCGTCGGTGTCGCGCACGGCCGCGCCTTCGCTGGCCCCGGTGCGGGAACGCGCGGCGCGGGCGAGCACCACGAGCTTGGCGTCCTCGGGGTCGAGATCGTCGGCCTCAGGCGCGGACAACGTTGCCTCCCTCACTGGGTTGGTCAGCCTCCACGATCGGCGTGACGAGCACGGAGGTGATCCGCATCCGACCGCGCTGATCCTTGCCCCCCTCGGCGTGCAGCCGCAGCCCGGCCACCTCGCACTCGGCGCCCGGCAGCGGAACCCGCCCCAACCGCTGGGCCAGCAACCCGCCGACCGTGTCCACGTCCGCGTCGTCGAAGTCGACGGCGAACAGCTCGGCGAGGTCGTCCACCGGTAGCCGGGCGGCCACCCGGACCCGGTGCTCGTCCACCCGCTGCACCGGCGGGACCTCCTCGGAGTCGTACTCGTCGGTGATCTCCCCGACTATCTCCTCCAGGATGTCCTCGATCGTGACGACGCCCGCGGTTCCGCCGTACTCGTCGACGACGATGGCCATGTGGTTGCGCGAGCGCTGCATCTCGCGAAGCAGCTCGTGGATCCGCTTGGAGTCCGGCACGAACGACGCGTCGCGCTTCACCTCGCCGACGTTGACGTCGTCCGCAGCCGCGACGAGGTCCTTGAGGTAGGCCACCCCGACCACGTCGTCCACGCTCTCCCCCACGACCGGCATCCGGGAGTAGCCGCTGCGTAGCGCCAGCTTGAGGGCAGCGGCGACGGTTTTGTCCTGACCCACCCAGATCACGTCGGTGCGCGGCACCATCACCTCGCGGGCCGTCGTGTCACCCAGCTCGAACACCGAGTGGATCATCTGCCGCTCGTCCTCGTCGACGACGCCGCGGGTGCTGGCCTCGTCCACCAGCTCGCGCAGCTCGACCTCCGAGGAGAACGGTCCCTCCCGGAATCCACGGCCGGGGGTGATCGCGTTACCGACCAGGATCAGCAGCTTGCTCAGCGGCCCCAGCAGCCAGGCCAGGCCGCGCACCGGCGCGGCGAGCAGCAGCCCGACGCTGTAGGGGTGCTGGCGACCGATGGTGCGCGGCCCGACGCCGATCAGCACGTAGCTGACCACCACCATCGCCACGCCGGCACTGAGCGCGCCGAGCCACGGGGGGTCGATCAGCTGCACCGCCGCCAGCGTCAGCAGCACCGTCCCGGCCGCCTCACACGTCAGCCGCAGCAACAGCAGCAGGTTGACGTAACGGGGGCGGTCGGCCATCACCTTGGCCAGGTGCTTCGAGCCGGGCCGACCGGCCCGCACGAGCGCCTCCACCCGCGCGCGGGAGACCGTGCTCAATGAGGCGTCCGCGGCGGCGAGCAGCCCGGCGAGCGGCACGAGCAGCGCCGCGAGCACGATGAGCCAGGTTGTCCCAGCGTCCATCTCGCTCAGCTGCCCGGCTCGGGACTCGGACGAGCGGCGGAGCTGTCGGTGCCGGCGGCGGGCCGGTCGTCCAGCCCTACGGTGCCCAACAGCTGCTCATCGGCCTGCCGCTGCGCCCGGTCGGCAAGCGCGTCCGCGCGGGCCTGGCGCCAGCCGGTGAGCAGCTCGTGCTGCAGCGCGAACATCTCCCGTTCGGCCGCCGGCTCGCCGTGGTCGTAACCGAGCAGGTGCAGTACTCCGTGCACGGTGAGCAGGTGTAACTCGTCGGACAGCGCATGCCCGACCGACTTGGCCTGGTCACGGGCGAATGCGGGGCACAGCACGACATCGCCGAGCAGCGCCGGCGACGGGTGCGGCGAGTCGGGCCTGCGGGTGCCGTCGAGCACGTCGGCGCCGTCTGCGGGGTCGTCCATCGGGAAGGCCATCACGTCGGTCGGCCCCGGCTCCTCCAGCCACCGCTGGTGCAGCTCGGCCATCTCGTCCAGCCCGACGAGCATCACTGACAGCTCGGCCAGCGGGCTGACCTGCAGCGCGCCAAGGGTGTACCGCGCGACGGACACGATCAGCGACTCGTCGACCGCGACGCCGGACTCGTTGGAGATCTCGATGCTCATGGCTGCTCAGCGCCCCGCCTAACGTCTGCGGCGGCGGGCCTGCTGCGGCCCGGTCCGTGGTGCCTGCGAGATCGGCCCCACGTTGTTGCGCGCGTCCCACCGGCCGTACGCGTCGACGATGTCCGAGACCAACCGGTGACGGACCACGTCGGTGCTGGTCAGCTCGATGAAGTCGACGTCCTCGACCCCGTCGAGGATGTCCTGCACGACCTGCAACCCGGACCGCACACCGCCGGGAAGGTCGATCTGGGTGACGTCGCCGGTGACCACGATCCGCGACCCGAACCCGAGCCGGGTGAGGAACATCTTCATCTGCTCGGGCGTGGTGTTCTGCGCCTCGTCCAGCACGATGAACGCGTCGTTGAGGGTCCGGCCACGCATGTAGGCCAGCGGCGCGACCTCGATCGTGCCGGCCTCGGTCAGCTTGGCGACCGTCTCGGCGTCGATCATGTCGTGCAGCGCGTCGTAGAGCGGCCGCAGGTACGGGTCGATCTTCTCGTAGAGCGTGCCGGGAAGGAACCCGAGCCGTTCCCCCGCCTCGACCGCAGGGCGGGTCAGGATGATCCGGTTGACCATCTTGGCCTGCAGCGCCTGCACGGCCTTGGCCATCGCCAGGTAGGTCTTCCCGGTACCGGCCGGCCCGATGCTGAAGACGATCGTGTGCTTGTCGATCGCGTCGACGTAGCGCTTCTGGTTGAGCGTCTTGGGCCTGATGGTGCGGCCGCGGCGGGACAGGATGTCCAGGCTCAGCACCTCGGCGGGCGACTCCCCGGCCACCGTCGGCGCGCCGTTGGTGTCGTCGTCGGCCAGCATCTGCGCCGTGCGACGCACCGCGTCGGGTCCGAGGTGCTGGCCGCGCTCGGCGAGCGTCACCAGCTCGGTGAACACTCGCTCGGCGAACGCCACCTCGGCCGGCTCGCCGGTCAGGGTGAGCTCGTTGCCTCGCACGTGGACGTCAGCCGACAGCAGATCCTCTGCGGCACGGAGGTTCTCGTCGCGGGAGCCGAGCAAGGCGAGCAGCGCGGCATCCGGCACCGACATTCGGGACTGGACGACGTCCGGTTCACTACCGGTCACGTGGTGTGCTGGCCTGCTTTCTGCATTCCTCGACAGCCTCTTCGCGCGCGGATCGAATGGTATCGAATGGCGGGCGGGTGGTGCATCGACCCAGCGTCGAGCTGGCCCACTTCACTCATCCGAGTAGCCGAAGTACCGCGTCGCGGCAGCGCGCCCATGCCTGGCTCGCCGGGTCGATGGGCGCGAAGTGGTCCGTGCCGGGCAACCGGTCCAGCTCCGTGACGTCGCCGGCGGCCGATGCGGCGCTGACGTACCGCTCGCTCTGCGCGATCGGCACGATCCGGTCGGCGCTGCCGTGCACGCAGACCACGCGCACGCCATGCGGCACCAGCGCGGCCGGCGACCCCATGGCGTAGCGCTCCGGGACCTCGTCGGGCCGCCCGCCGAGCAGCTCGGGGACCACCGAGCCACCGACGCGGGTCAGGGCGGCGGCCACGAGGTCGAGCAC
>JACDBJ010000209.1 GCA_013695005.1 Pseudonocardiales bacterium | reverse complement strand
GCCGCGGTCACCGGCCCGACGCACACCGCCAGCACCGGTCCGCGCAGCGCATCCCGAAGCGGCTCGAGCAGCTCACGGCCGCGCGCCCTGGCCAGTAGGCTTGCCACGGCGGGTGCGCTGGTGAACGTCACCGCGTCCACCGAGCCGGCGAGCAGCGCGTCGGTCAGCCGGTCCATCGGGGCGAGGTCGGCCGGCGGCGCCCACCGGTAGACCGGGACCTCGATCACGGTCGCGCCGGCGCAGCGCAGTGCCTCGACGACGTCGGGCAGTGGTTCGCCGTGCAGCTGGACCGCGATCCGGGTGCCCTCGACCCCAGCCTCGAGCAGGTGGTCGAGCACCTCGGCGGAGGACTCCGACGGCGGCGACCACGCGTCGGTCAACCCGGCGGCCCGGATCGCGCCCCGCGCCTTGGGACCGCGCGCCAGTAGCGCTGCGCTGCGCAGCGCGGCCAGCAGCCGGTCGCCGAGGCCCCAGCCCTCGGCGGCCTCGACCCAGCCGCGGAAGCCGATTCCGGTGGTGGCGATCGCGACGTCGGGCGGCGTCTCGATCAGCGCCTGGGTGGCGGCCAGCAGCTCGGCGTCGTCGGCAAGCGGGACGATCCGCAGCGTCGGTCCGTGCAGGACCACGGCCCCACGGCGTTCCAGCATGGTGGCGAGCTCGTCGGCCCGACGTGCAGCTGTGACGCCGACGGTGAAGCCGGCCAGCGGCGGCACGTCCGGGATGGCGGCGCGCGCGGGGCCTGCGTGTGCAGCGGTGATCATGGCATTGACACCTGTATCCAGCCGTTGTGCAGCCGTACCGGGTAGGTCGCGACGGCGACCTCTGGCTCGTCGAGGCACCGCCCGTCCAACAGGCTGAAGACCTGCTTGTGCAGCGGCGATGCGACGGTCGGCTGCCCTGCGCGGTCGCCGACGATCCCGCGTGACAGCACGGCGGCGCCGGTGAACGGATCGAGGTTGCCCACCGCGTACACCGCCCCGTCGTGCAGCCGGAACACCGCGACCTGGACGTCGGCCAGCAGCGCGGCAACACCCCGCTCGGGCTCGAGGCGCTCGTAGCGGCACACGGTCTCCCAGCGCAGTCGGGTCACCAGCACCGTCATCGCCTCACCTCCACCAGCGGGATCAGCGGGATCCGCTGGCCGCGTTCCTCGACAAACTGGATCGTCGGGTCCGGCGTGCCAGGCGCGTTGACGAAGGAGGTGAACCGGGCGAGCTTCTCCTCGTCCTCCAGCACGCCGCGCCACTCGTCGGCGTAGGAGGCGACGTGTGCGGCCATGGCGGCCTCGAGATCGGCGCAGATGCCCAGCGAGTCGTCCACGATCACCTCGCGCAGGTGCCCGAGGCCGCCCTCCATGGCCTCCAGCCACGGCGCGGTGCGCTGCAGCCGATCGGCCGTGCGGACGTAGAACATCAGGAACCGGTCGATGATCTTGACGAGCGTCTCGGTGTCCACATCGGACACCAGCAGGTCGGCGTGTCGCGGGCGAAAGCCACCGTTGCCGCACACGTAGAGGTTCCAGCCGTGCTCGGTGGCGATGATCCCGAAGTCCTTCGACCGCGCCTCGGCACACTCCCGCGCGCAGCCGGAGACGGCGGACTTGAGCTTGTGCGGGGCGCGCAGGCCGCGGTAGCGCAGTTCCAGCTCGATGGCCAGACCGACCGAGTCCTGCACCCCGTAGCGGCACCACGCCGTGCCCACACACGACTTCACCGTCCGCAAGGCCTTGCCGTAGGCGTGGCCGGACTCGAAACCGGCGTCTACCAGGCGCCGCCAGATCGCCGGCAGCTGCTCCACCCGGGCGCCGAACAGATCGATCCGCTGCCCACCGGTGATCTTGGTGTACAGCCCGTAATCGCGGGCCACCTCACCGAGCACGATCAGCTTCTCCGGTGTGATCTCGCCCCCCGGAACTCTCGGGACCACTGAATACGTGCCGTTGCGCTGCAGGTTGGCCAGGAAGTGGTCGTTGGTGTCCTGCAGCGCGGCCTGCTCACCGTCGTGCACGTGGCCGCCGCCGAGACTGGCCAGGATCGACGCGACGGCGGGCTTGCAGAGGTCGCAACCCCGTCCGCTGCCGTGGCGGGCCACCAGCTCGGAGAACGTGCGGATGCCGCTGCCGGCGACGATCTCGAACAGCTCGGCTCGGCTGACCGCGAAGTGCTCGCACATGGCGCGGCTCTGCTCCACGCCGGCGGAGGCCAGCAGCGTCTTGAGCGTCGGGACGCACGAGCCGCAGCCGGTGCCGGCTTTCGTCGCGGACTTCAACGCGCCGACCGTGGTGCAGCTGCCATCGGCGATCGCCGCGCACAGCGCGCCTTTGGACACCGCGTGACAGGAGCAGATCTGGGCGTCGTCGGGCAGCGACCCGACGCCGATCTCCGCACCCGCCGGAGCGATCAGCGCCATCGGGTCACCGGGCAGCGCCCGCCCGGTCAGCGGCCGCAGCACGGCGTAGCGCGAGGCGTCGCCGACCAGGATGCCGCCGAGCAGTGTGGACGCGTCGTCGGACACCACGAGCTTGGCGTAGCTGCCCGCGACCGCGTCGTTGAGCACGACCTCCAGCGCACCGCTGGTGCGGGCGTGCGCGTCGCCGAAGCTGGCCACGTCGACGCCGAGCAGCTTGAGCTTGGTGGAGGTGTCCAGCTCGGTGTCTGTCAGTGCGCCACCGCCGCCGAGCAGCCGGTCGGCCACCACCTCGGCCATCGCGTAGCCGGGCGCGACCAGCCCGTACGTCCGCCCCGCCACCGCAGCCACCTCGCCGATGGCCCAGATCGCGTCGTCGTTGGTGCGGCAGCCCGGGTTGACGAGCACCCCGCCGCGTTCGCCCATCGGCAGGCCGGCGGCCCGCGCGAGCCCGTCCGCCGGCCGGATGCCGGCCGAGAAGACGACGACGTCGGCGTCGAGCTCAACGCCGTCCGACAGCCTCGCGAGCAGCCGCTGACCGTCGCGCGCGTCCCTGGCTATCTCCTGCACCGACACGCCGGTGCGCACCGCGACGCCGAGCTCACCCACCAGCCGGCGCAGCAACGCCCCGCCACCCTCGTCCACCTGGGTCGGCATCAGCCACGGCGCGATCTCCACCACCTGCGGCGACAGGCCCAGCAGCCGCAACGCGTTCGCCGCCTCCAACCCGAGCAGCCCACCGCCGACGACGACGCCCGAGCGGCGCCCCGGACGATCGCTCGACATGGCCGCAGCGGCGGCGGACCGGATGGCGTCGAGGTCGTCGAGCGTGCGGTAGACGAAGCATCCGGGCAGATCGCGACCCGGAACCGGCGGCACGAACGGCACGGAGCCGGTGGCCAGCACGAGCGCGTCGTAGGGCAGCACGCGCCCGGATCCGGTGGTGACGCGGCGGGCGTCGC
>JACDBJ010000205.1 GCA_013695005.1 Pseudonocardiales bacterium | reverse complement strand
GCCGCAGAGCGAGCGGCCCAGGTGCGCCGGTTGCGCGCGCTGCTCGCCGGTCAGGGTTAGCCGCCGCGGGAATCCGGGGCCGGCCCGCGGCGTTGCTGCGAGCAGTTGCAACGTTGTAAGCGAGGAGTGTGCGTGGATAACAGCTGGATGATGATGCGGGGCCTCGCGCGCGGGGTGGACACCCCGCACAAGATCGCCAAGGGCACGCTGCCGCGGATCTGGGGGTTCGCCAAGCCGTACAAGGGCTGGCTGACGGTGTTCCTGCTGCTCACCGTCGCGTCGGCTGTCGTCGGTGTCGCGACCCCGCTGCTGGCCGGTCAGGTCGTCAACGTGATCGTCGGCGTCGCTGCAGTCGACTCCGCAGCCCGAACGGTGATCATCCTTGCGCTCTCCATCGCCGGCCTCGCCGTCCTCGAAGCGGGCATCGGCCTGGTCTCGCGGTGGTTCTCCTCCCGGATCGGGGAGGGGCTGATCCTCGACCTGCGGCGTGTCGTCTACGAGCACGTGCAGCGGATGCCGATCGCCTTTTTCACCCGCACTCGGACCGGGGCGCTGGTCAGTCGCCTGAACAACGACGTCCTCGGCGCCCAGTCCGCCATCACCTCCACGCTCGCGAGCTTGATCAGCAACGTCATCCAGCTGGTGCTGGCGCTCGCGGTGATGATCACCCTGGCCTGGCAGGTCACCCTGCTGGCTTTGGTCCTGCTCCCGGTCTTCGTGCTACCGGCGCGGCGGATGGGGCGGACGATCGCGGCGTTGCGTCGGGAGTCCGCAGACCTCAACGCCGGGATGACGACCCAGATGACCGAGCGCTTCTCCGCGCCGGGCGCGATCCTGGTGAAGCTGTTCGGCCGGCCCGACGCCGAGATCGACGAGTTCGGCTCGCGCGCGGCCCGGGTCAGCGACATCGGGATTCGCACCTCGATGGTCTCGCGGGTGTTCATCACCGCGTTGTCGCTTGTCTCGGCGCTGGCCCAAGCGCTGGTCTACGGCCTCGGTGGCTACCTCGCGGTGACCGGAGCGATCGCGCCCGGCACCGTGGTCTCCCTCGCGTTGCTGCTGTCGCGGCTCTACACGCCGATGACGGCGCTGGCCAACGCCAGGGTGGACATCATGGGCGCGCTGGTCTCGTTCGAGCGGGTCTTCGAGGTGCTCGACATCAAGCCGATGATCACCGAGAAGCCGGATGCCAAGGATGTGCCGGCCGGGCCGGTGTCGGTGCGGCTGCGCGACGTCCGCTTCGGCTACCCGGCGGCCAAGGACGTGTCGCTCGCGTCGCTGGAGGAAGTGTCCACACTGGATGCCCGCGGCGGAGACGAGGTGTTGCACGGGGTCGACCTCGAGGTCGGCGCTGGCCAGCTCGTGGCTCTGGTCGGATCGTCGGGAGCCGGCAAGTCGACCATCGCGGGGTTGGTGCCGCGGCTCTACGACGTGAGCTCCGGTGCGGTCGAGCTGTCCGGGATCGACGTGCGCGACCTGTCGTTCGCGGCGATCCGCGGCGCGGTCGGCGTGGTCACCCAGGACGGGCACCTGTTCCACGACACCATCCGGGCGAACCTGCGCTACGCACGTCCGGAGGCCACCGAGGAAGAGCTGCTGGACGCGCTGCAGCGGGCCCGGCTCGGCGAGCTGATGGACACCCTGCCCGACGGGCTCGACACCGTGGTCGGCGAGCGCGGGTACCGGCTGTCCGGCGGCGAGCGCCAGCGGCTGACGATCGCCAGGCTGCTGCTTGCCAGGCCGCGCGTGGTGATCCTCGACGAGGCCACCGCGCACCTGGACTCCGAGTCCGAGGTCGCCGTGCAGGCCGCGCTGACCGAGGCGTTGGACGGCCGCACCGCGATCGTGATCGCGCACCGGCTGTCCACCATCCGGGCGGCCGACCAGATCGCGGTCGTCGAGCACGGCGAGATCGTCGAGCGGGGCCCGCATGAGCAGCTGCTGGCCGCCGGCGGCCGCTACGCCGACCTGTACCGCACCCAGTTCGCCGACTCGCCCGCCAAGGTCGCCCTAGCGCCCGCCGCTCCATGATCGCCACGAGTGGACAGTCCGCCGCGCCAGCCGCGGCCACGCGTCCACTCGTAGTGATCACCGGGGAGGCTGGGGTTAGCGCCGCAGGCCAGACTCGACGAGGTCCAGCACGGCACCGAAGTGATCGGTCGGAAGGCCCTTCGCGAGGTGTGAGATCAAGCCCTCAAATACCAGCTCGAGGTAGGCGGCGACCACGTCGAGCGGCACGTCCTCCCGCAGCACGCCCGCGTCGAGCTGCCGTTGCAGCCGTTCACGGGTCGCGACCACCAGCGGCGCCGAGTGCTGGTTCCACCCGGCGCGGAACGCCGGGTCGGTACGCAGCCGCCGCGACACCTCCAGGCGGGTGCCGAGCCAGCTGACGGTCTCGGCCGGTCCGCCGTCGAGCAGGTCGCGCATCACCTGGACCAGCCCGTGCTCGGCGACCACCGCGGCCATCTGCGCTGCATCCTGCTCGGCGAGCGCGAGGAACAACGACTCCTTGTCCCGGAAGTGGTGGAAGATCGTCCCGCGGGACAGGCCGGCAGCCTGCTCGAGCCGGCGGACGGTGGCACCTTCGTAGCCGTGCCGGGCGAAGCAGCTGCGGGCGGCGTCGAGGATCTGGGCGCGGCGAGCCTCCAGGTGCATGGCGCTGACCCGGGGCACGAGCGCAGGATATCCGCAGCAGAACGTACGTACGGATTGTTGGACGTGTCACCAATTTCTGCAGTTGTCGGTGTCCGCAGGTAACGTCGCTCGACGTGGCGCATCACTCGGGCGTGGTCTCTCCGCCCGGCGATCGGTCGGCGAGGTTCAGCGACCAGGCGCCAGTCAATCCGACGCCCGCCGTGCTGCGCACCTGCGAAGAAGCCGAGGCCTACGTCGCGTCGGTGTGCTTCAAGCACGGGCCACCTAGCCTGGTTGGCGTCGAGTTGGAGTGGCTGGTGCACCGTCGCGACCAGCCAGCCGCCTGGCCCGACCCTGCGGCGCTCGCCGCCGCGCTAGGCTCGCACGCCCCCACGACTCTCGTCCTCGCGTCGCCCGCGGCTCCGCTGCCGCACGGCTCCCTCGTCACCGTCGAACCCGGTGGTCAGGTTGAGCTCGCCAGCATCCCCGCACCGGATCTCGGCACACTGCTGAGCACGGTTCGCGCCGACTCCGCCGAGCTGCACCGGCTCCTCGCCGCCGAAGGCCTGTACCCGATCGCCGAGGCGGCGGACCCCGTCCGGCCGCCACGCCGGATCCTCGACGCCCCGCGGTACGTCGCGATGGAGCAGTGCTTCGACCGCATCGGTAGTGGTGGCCGAAGTGGCATGTGCTCGACCGCCGCCGTGCAGGTGTGCCTGGACGCGGGCGAGGCGGTCGACGTCGCCGCCCGATGGGCCGCGCTGCACGCGCTGGGCCCGGTGCTCGTGGCCGCCTTCGCCAACTCGCCCCGGCTGCACGGCCGGAGCACGGGCTGGAAGTCGACCAGGATGGCCTGCTGGCTGGCCCTGGACCCGTGGCGGACCGCCCCGCCGGTGAGCCTCGACGCCGACCCGGCCGCCGCCTGGGCCCGGCGGGCGATGCACACGCAGCTGCTCTGCGTGCGGCGCGATGGCGCCGCCTGGGACGCTCCGGCCGGCATGACCTTCGCGGACTGGGTGCGAGGCGCCCTGCAGGTGCCTCCCACCACCGACGACCTGGACTACCACCTCTCCACGCTGTTCCCGCCGGTCCGGCCGCACGGCCACCTCGAGGTGCGCTACATCGACGCCCAGCGCGGCCCGGACTGGGAGCTTCCGCTCACTCTGCTGGCCTCGCTGCTGGCGAACCTGTCGACGATCGACGCCGC
>JACDBJ010000195.1 GCA_013695005.1 Pseudonocardiales bacterium | reverse complement strand
GAGCAGGACCGGCGGGCCCATCGACGTTCACGATCGGCGGCATCAGCGAGAGGGCCGAGCGGCGTGTCAAGCAGGGCGGCTCGGCCTGAGCCGACGCGCCCTCCCGACCCTCACCGTCCTGCGTGCCACCGGCGTCATCGGTGATCCAGTCCCCACAAGCTGGTGCTGATCAAGACGACCTCGGCCACCATGTTGGCGGCCAGCGGAAACGCCGGCCATCGCGAGAGCCTGGCGTCGTTGGCCGAAGCACTGTCGGGGCGCGGGTCGCCGGCGCAGGCCACAACGACCGAGTGCTGCTCGACGGCGACCAGCTGCTCGCCGCGGTCCGCCAGGTCGCGCCGTGACGGCTCCCCCGTTGGCGGCCGCACTCGGCCTGCAGCCGCACCCCGAGGGCGGCTGGTACCGGCGGACGTGGACCTCGCCGCACATGATCGACACGCCTCGCGGTGCCCGGCCGAGCGCCACGGCGATCCTCTACCTGCTCGACGCGGCGTCGGCGTGGCACCGGGTGCACGGCGCGGCCGAGCTGTGGTGCTGGCATCGCGGCTCGGAGCTGGAACTGCTGCTCGGGGGTGGCGCCGACGCGCCAGGGACGCCGCAGCGGGTCGTGCTGGGGCCGGACACACCTCAAGGCAGCGTCGCGGCCGGGCAGTGGCAGCGGGCCCGGCTGCTCGGCGACGAAGCGGCGCTGGTCAGCTGCGTCGTCTCGCCCGGTTTCGACTTCGCCGACTTCGAGATGGCGACGCCGCGAGCCTCGACGCCCTGAGCGTCACTGCTGTGTCCAGGCCAGTAGCTCGTCCATCGGGCGGGTGTTGACGATCCGCTCCGGCGGCACCTCGCACTCCACGGCCCGCTCGCAGCCGTAGGCGAGCCAGTCCAGCTGGCCCGGGGCGTGGGCGTCCGAGTCGATCGAGAGCCAGCAGCCGGCGTCCAGCGCGAGCCGCAGCAGTCGCTTGGGCGGGTCCAGCCGCTCCGGGCGTGAGTTGATCTCGACCGCGACGCCGTGCTCCGCGCAGGCGGCGAACACCGCGTCGGCGTCGAACTGCGACTCCGGCCGCTTGCGGCCGCCGGTGACCATCCGGCCGGTGCAGTGGCCCAACACGTCCACGTGCGGGTTGGCCACCGCGGTGAGCATCCGCTCGGTCATCTCCGGCGCCGGCATCCGCAGCTTGGAGTGCACCGAGGCCAGGACGAGGTCCAGCCCGGCGAGCAGCTCCTCCTGCTGGTCGAGGGCACCGTCGTCGAGGATGTCGACCTCGATGCCGGTGAGGATCCGGAACGGCGCGAGCTGCTCGTTGATCTCCGCCACGATGTCGAGCTGGTGGCGCAGCCGGTCGGCGGTCAGCCCGTTGGCCACGGTCAGCCGGGGTGAGTGGTCGGTGAGCACTACGTAGGAGTGCCCAAGGTCCCGCGCGGTCACCGCCATCTCCTCGATCGGCGAGCCGCCGTCGGACCAGTCGGAGTGGGTGTGGCAGTCACCGCGAAGCGCTGCCCGCAGCTCCGCCCCGGCCGCAGTGGAGCCCGGGCCGGTGACCGGCGCGCCCCCTGCTTCGTCCTCCAGCCGCACGAGGTATGCCGGCGGCTGGCCCGCGAGCGACTCCGAGATGCAGCGGGCGGTCACATCGCCGACTCCCTTGAGCCGGCGCAGCTCGCCGGTCTGGGCCAGCCGTCCCAGATCCTCACGCCCGCTGATCGCCGCGGCGGCGTTGCGGAACGCCCGCACCCGGTAGGTGGCCTCGTGTGCTCGTTCGAGCAGGAATCCGATCCGGCGCAGGTCCTCGACGGGGTCGCGGGCGGCGTCCATGCCAGTGATAGTGGCCGATCCGGGCGGCGATCGCTCAGGCCGGCGCGGTCAACAGCTCGCTGCGCAGGTCGGTGGCCAGCCGGTATGCCCCGAACAGGTCGGTGAGGCTCGCCGTGTCCAGGTCGGCCAGCTCGGCCGGCGGTGTGAGCACCAGCAACCAGCCGTGCTGCAGCGCGAGTCTGCGGCGCGTGCTGGCGAGGACCGTCCGAGCCTGCCGGGTGCAGGTGGTGACCCCGGCCAGATCGACAACGAGGTACAGCGCGCCGGCCGCGCACAGGCCGCGCAAAATGGCCTTCAACCGCCGGGCGGCGTCCTCATCCAATGCACCGGCGACGGTGACCAGTGCCCGATCGGTGCCGCGGAGAGCGGCGCAGATCGTTTGGGCATCGGCCGTGGACCCATCTGTTGGCTGGTCGTCCATCGGCGATCTCACCACCCGAGTCTCGCGAGCACCTTTGCTCACGGCGAACGCTAGCCCACGCCGGAGAATTCCGATCAACGAGGTCGGAAACGGCAGACGCCGCCGAACGCAGCGTTTGCTGCGCCCGGCGGCGTCGGCTTTCTTACCGGTCGCGATTTACTGCCTGCCGGCTCCCCTTCGGGTCGCGATGAGCATGATCAACCCGAACAGGATGACGACGATGCCCACGACCAGCAGCAGCGGCGGGAACACGTTGACCGGCGGCCACGGGTCCTCCAGCTTCTGGAAGTTCGCCTGCTGACGCTCGAGCACCGGGATCACATCCTGCGCGAAGTAGTCACGCACCTCGGGCACCGTGTTGACCGGGGCGCCGTTCACCCTGGTGAACTCGACCGGCGGGCCGGAAGCCCACACGCCCGTCACCTTGGGCAGAGCTCCGATGACCTGGCCCAGCTTCGGGAAGTTCTGCCCGACCGCTGTCGTCACTTGCGCCTCGGACAGCTTGAGGGTGGTGGACAGGAACGTGATCAACTTCGGCAGCTCCGTGGTCACGTCCTCCAGCGGTATCGCCGTCAGCAAGGCGGTGGTGTTGGGCGCGTTGGTCTTGAGCGCGGTCAGCACCGCAGCCGGCGGGAGGCTGGCCGTCGTGGACACGAAGCTGACCAGCTTGCCGACCTCGTCGGAGCCGCCGCCGGCCTTGAGGACTACCGGGTCGGCCGTGTCGACCGTCGTGGAGATCATGGCGACACCGGCCTTGGCGCCGGCGACGCGCTCCGAAGTGAAGATCGGGGACGTGTCCTTGATCAGGTCATTACCACCGCCGAGGCGTCCGAACAGGTTCAGCGCGAAGACCAGCACGACGACGAGCGCGCCGACCGCGATGACCACGCCCCATGCCACCTGCGCGATGCCGGCGTTGAGCATGTTGCGCGCGGACAGGAACATCATCAGCACGCCGAAGACGATCACGATGATGCCGAGGATCAGCAGCAACGGAGCAAGGAAGCCCACCCCGCCACGCCCAGCGAGGGCGGTGGCGTTGCCCTGCTGGCGCTGCAGGGCGGGGATGACGTCGAGCTTCAAGTAGTCACGCACCTGCGGCATCGTCGTGATCGGCGAGCCGTCGAATCGGGTGAAGCCCGTCGCGCCAGGGACGTTGTTCCAGCCGGCGGTCATTTTCGGCAGGTTCGCGATCGCCTGGCCCAGCTTCGGGAAGTTCTGCTGGATCGCGGCGCTCACCTGGTCCGGAGTGAGCTTCAGCGTCGTGGCCAGGAACTGGATCAGGCCTGGCAGCTCTTTGGCGACCGTCTCGAACGGAACCGTCTGCAGCAGCGCGGTGGTCTTCGGGAAGTTGGCCTGCAGGGTCGTCAGCACCGCGGCCTGCGAGAGGCCGGTCTGGGTGGAGACGAACGTAACCAGCTTGCCCACCTCATCGGCGGCGCCACCGGATGTGGTCACCACCGGGTCCACAAGGTCGGTGACATCGGAGACGATGCCGACACCGGCGGCTGCCCCGTCGACACGTTCCTTGGTGAGGATGGGACCGACGTCGTCGAGCACTGCCTGGCCGGCGCTCAGGCGCCCGAACAGGCCGAGCGCGAAGACCAGCACAACGACAAGTACTCCGACAAGGGTGACGACGAGCCAGGACCATACGGCACGCATTTGTTCGCACCTTCCGATGTCGGTAGGCGCCCACAACTGGGCCGCGCTACCATTGAGTCGGTGGGAAGTTCGACGGAAGTTACCGTTGTGTTGCGAGGCCGTCAATGCAGTCGGAGTGAATCGTTACCGGTGTTAAGCTGCACATATAGGTGCGCTTCGCTTTTGGATGCGGCGTGTAAATAGAGTTACTCGGTATCGCTCAATGTGGTCACCTCGAACAGCCGCGCCTTGACAACCTTGCCCATCTCGTTGCGCGGAAGCTCGGCGGTGTAGCGGACCTCGCGAGGGCGCTTGTGCGGTCCGAGCAGCGC
>JACDBJ010000189.1 GCA_013695005.1 Pseudonocardiales bacterium | reverse complement strand
GCTAGTGGTGCGTCCCATGCCGAGGATCGACCCAGCCGTGACGAGGTCGGTCAGCGCGCCCAGTGCCCGAATTTCTGCTTCGGTCCAGCCACGTTTGGTCATCCGCTACTTCGCACATCCCCGGGGTTGGCGACGTGGCCCGGTGTGCCCTGAGACTGCATCACAATCCGGGAACGGGGTGGCGATAGTACGACATCACCCGAGTTCTGTCGGTCTCTTGATCGCGTCAAGCAGCTGACCAGCGACGTAGTGATCTTCGGGCCATGGATCGGTGTGTTGAAGTTGCTTCGCGTTTTATGAAGTGGTTTCATTTCGCTCGACTATCTTCCAGGTTGGCTGAAGACAAGGGACGCGGGTTGGCTGTCGCTGCGGTTCGGGACTTGCGGTTGCATCGACCGGCGGCAACGCCCGAGGAGCTTGAGCGCTTCGAAACCGACGTGATGGCCGGGCTGGTGCTTGCGCGGGCGTCGGCCGGGCTGGCGGATTCCACGATTCGTGGTGACCTGAGCAACCTGGAGCAGATCCGGGAGTGGTTCGGCGGGCCGATGTGGGAGATGGAGCCCGAGGACGCGGACGCCTACTTCGGCAGAGTGCTGCGCGCGGCGCCGAGCGGAACTCGTCTGGCGAGAGCGAGCGCTCTGTCGGTGTACTTCGAGTTCGTGGAGCTGCGGCACAAGGTCGAGCTGCATGCGATGACCGGTCGGGTCGTGGAGTGCCCGATCGATGAGATGAACCGGCCGCGCGGCGGCAAGAACGCGAAGCTGCGTGTCCCGCCGTTGGACAGCGAGATCAACACCCTGTTCGCCAGCTGGGCGCAGGAGTTGGCGACGTGCCGGAAGTTCGCGCCCACGGCGCGCAACTACGCGGCTGCGCGGTTGATGGCCGATGTCGGGCTGCGGATCAACGAGGCCCGCCACCTCGACTTGGCGGACATCCGTTGGGAGTTGGGCAAGTTCGGTAAGCTCCACGTCCGAATCGGCAAGGGCGCACGAGGATCCGGGCCTCGCGAACGGATGGTGCCGCTGCTCAACGATGCCGGCCGCACGCTGCGCTGGTATATCCAGGACGTGTGGGGCCAGTTCGGCGACGACCACACCCGCCACGGCGCCGCGTTGTTTCCCTCCGAGCGCGGCAACGCCGACGGATCTCGCAGCCGAGCCGGCTACGACACCCTGCGCGCCGGGCTGGCCGAGGCGACCCAGCGGAACCTGCCATCCTGGGCAGGTCGGCTGACGCCGCACGTGTTGCGGCACTACTGCGCCTCGCAGCTCTACCTCAACGGCGTTGACCTGATCTCCATCCAGGAGATGTACGGCCACGCCTGGGTCGCCACCACGATGAAGTACGTCCACGTGCACCGCAGCCGAATCGAGGACGCCTGGATCGCCGGTCACAAACGCGTCGCCGCGCGCCTGGAAGGACTGATGTGAATGCGGTGGAACCTGCGCCTCGCGGCAGCCAACCGCGGCATCTGGCAAGCCTCGGACCTGCAGCGGCTGCTGGCCGAACGCGGCCTGGTCATCTCGGCCGGCAAGATGTCGCATCTGTGGTCCGGGCAGCCCGCCTCGATCAAGCTCGCCGATCTGGACGTGATCTGCGCGGTGCTGGGCTGCGAGGTTGGCGAAGTGCTGATCCCCGAGCCGGAGAAACTGCCCCAACCCGATTCCACCGAGGCCGAGCAGGCCACGGCGAACGAGCGGCCCACGCCAAGAGTCCTCCCGCGGCGGCGCGACGGACGTTCTCTCCCGCCGACCTGACCGGTGGTTGCGCGCGACGGCACCGGGCCGAAGATCGCCCGGTCGGTGACCAGCTGTGCGGACTGCTTCGCATGGGGCCAGACCTACGCCCAGGGCGTGTGCCTGGCCTGCTACAACTTCGCCGCCGCCCGCTTCGGGCAGCAGCTCGGTCAGTGCCGAGCCTGTCGACGCCGTGTGCGGCTGAAACGAGGCTTCTGCCGGTTGTGCTGGTGTCAGGCACGGGAAGATCGCGCCCTCGCCGCCGAGGATCCGCGCTCGAAAGTCCTGCTCGCACCCTTCGTGGCCCAGGTTCGGCAGCACCAACTGTTTCTCGCCGACCTCTACCGTCCGCGCGCTCGACCACCGACGGCGCCGCGGCGGCGCGGCGTGCCGGGACGCCCGCACAAACCACCACCACCGATCGCGACTCGGCCCCGGACCGACGGTGTGCAGTTGCTGATGTTCACCGACCTGCCGCGCACCTACCGCTACGGCAGGGTCGACCTGCGCTGCGGCGAGGCGCCCGACAACCCGTGGCTGGCCTGGGCACTGCACCTGGCGCACACGATGGCCCAGACCCGCGGCTTCGACCCGATCGTGCGGCGCGCGCTCAACCGCAACCTCGTCATGCTGCTGGCCGACCACGGCGAAGGCGACCAGGTGCGGGTGTCGGACTTCCACGACGTGATCCGCAACCAGGGCGGCAGCCTGGTCCACGTCATCGAGGTGCTGTCGAGGATGGAAATCCTCCTCGACGATCGGCCACCGGTGTTCGACACCTGGTTGAAGTCCAAAGTAGAGGATCTCGCGCCCGCGATCGCCGGCCAGGTGCGGCGCTGGGCACTCGTGCTGCGCGAGGGCGGACCACGACGCAAACCACGCAATCCCGGCACCGCCATCGCCTACGTCGGGGCGGTGCGCCCGGCGATGCTGGCATGGTCGAACACCCACGACCACCTGCGGGAGGTCACGCGCGAAGACCTTGTCGCCTACCTCGACACGCTGCGTGGCGATCCACGCATGTGCGCCCTGGCGGCGCTGCGCTCGCTGTTCACCTGGGCCAAACGGGAAGCAGTGATCTTCCGCAACCCGTCCGCGCGGATCAGGATCGGCAAGCGAACACCCGTCGTTTGGCAGCGGCTGTCCGACCAAGAGATCGCGCGCGCAGTCACAGCAGCGAGCACACCGCAGGCTCGCCTGTGTGTGACGCTGGCAGCCGTGCACGCTGCCCGCCCAGGCCAGATCCGCGCGCTGCACCTCGACGACATCGACCTCGGCAACCGCCGGCTCACCATCGCGGGGCGGGCACGCCCGCTCGACGAGCTGACCCACCGCGTGCTGATCGAATGGCTCGACCACCGACGCAACCGGTGGCCGCATACCACCAACCCGCACTTGTTGATCAGCAAGGAAAGCGCGCTCCGACTCGGACCGGTCAGTGCCACCTACATCCTCGATCTGCGCGGCCAGCCCGCGAATCTGGAACGGCTGCGGATCGACCGGCAACTCGAGGAAGCCCTCGCCAGCGACGGCGATCCCCTCCACATAGCGGCCGTGTTCGGAATCTCCCAGACCACCGCGGTCCGCTACGCCATGAACGCCCGCCAACTTCTCCAGGACGATCATCCCGCCACGCCCTCGGGTTCCTCGCGAACCCAAGTGTCCAACCCCGATAATGACGCCGACGAGCACTTGGGTTCCGCCTGAAGCTGCTTCAGTTTTCCTGAACTCCAGTGGGTTGACGCATTGGTCAGGACCAGCACATCTTCGTGAGCGATCACACTGAGCGGGAGCCCGTCGCGGCGGGCGCGGACCACGAGCTGCTGTTGGAAAAACGACGCCCTGGTGACGAGTTGTCCGTTGCGGAGCCCGGCAAGCAGCGCGACACAGCGCTGCACCGGTTGGAACCCGGCCGCTCGGGCGGCATCGAGGGCGAGGCTGGGGAAGTCCAGCAGTTGGTGGTGACGGCGAAACGCCCGGGTGGTGATCACGACGGTGGCGTGCGGAGCCAGCAGGGGTCGGCACGCGGTGAGGATCTCGGTGAACC
>JACDBJ010000293.1 GCA_013695005.1 Pseudonocardiales bacterium | reverse complement strand
GTGTTGGTTGATCAACGCGTGCAGCTCGGCGAGCACGGAAGCCCTGCGCTCCCGGGTCTGGAACGGTCGCTCGCGGCGTCAATCAATGGGTCGATCTTCTGGTGCTGGGACTCGAGCAGGTCTAGATCGGCGGCCTGGGATGGCGCGCGCTCGCGCAGTATTGGCCAGAGCATCTCGTCCTCGGTGGTGTGGTGCTGGTGCAGCAGGTCGAGGAACACCGTGGTCTGCTCGTCGAGCAGCGCTTCGTGCGCAGCGTCGCGTGGCTTGGCGGCGACGTCGGCCAGCCGCCCGTACTCCACGCGCATCGAGCGGTGCGCGGCCAGGAAGCCGGACAGGTCCAGGTCGGTGTCGGGTTGGGTGGTGCTCATCGGTTCTCCCAGGTCAAGAGCGTTCTGCCGTGTTGCCGCTCCGAAGCTAGAAGTGCGACGCCCACTGGGAACCCGGCTGCCATGCCGTTGACCGGGTGCCTGCACGAGCACCGGCGGGAAGCTAGCCTTCGCTCGCCGGGTCGCCGTACAGCCGCTGGTTGCGGCGCCGGCAGGCGTGGATCCAGCGCAACCTGAGCATCAGCCGCACCGGCGCCGGCAGGGCGGCCATGAGGTGCGCCAACTCCTCGGGTGACGCGTCGAGCGCGCTCGCGCCGAGGGCGAGCCTGCGCTGCTTGGGCGACATGGTGTCGATCGCCCGACGGCCGAGCGCCGCCCACTCGTCCGGCGTGATGTGTTCCAGGATCAGTGGCAACGCGATGCGCTCCTCGTCGTCGAGGTGCCGGTTGATCGCCGTGTGCAGCGCGCTGAGGGTCGCCGCCCGGCGGCGCCTGGCCAGCGTTGCGTCGCCGGCGATGTCGATCAACGGCTCGATGTCGCCGTGCTGCGCCTCGAGCATGTCGAGCTCCGGTGCTGCGGCGGGCGCCCGCTCGCGGAGCTTCGGCCGCAGCTCGCTGTCCTCGTGGCTGTGATGCTGGTGCAGCAGGTCGAGGTGCACGGCGATCTGGTCGTCGATCAGCCTGGCGTGCCACTCGTCGCGGGGCTCGGCGGCGACGGCTGCCAGCCGCCCGAACTCCACCCGCATGGCGCGATGCGCCGCGAGGAAGCCGGACAGGTCGAGCTCGGTGTCGGGGCGCGTGCTGTTCATCAGATGTCTCCTGCTCACGCGTGGCGGGGTCGGCCACAGAGCTAGAGCACCCACACCTGCTCCCTGATGCGCTGCGCCGGGGATTTCTCACCGTGCGACCCCGCGCGGATGGTGATTACGTACCAGCCATGTTGGAGGCGACGAAGACGAGCATCTGGCGCAACCGGTACGACATCTCTGCTGACGGCCAGCGCCTTGCCACCTGGGACGGTTCGCTGTGGAAGGCCGGCGGCAGCTTCCAGCTGGACGGCAAGCGGTACGAGATCCGCGGCAACATGTGGGGCAACAAGTACGGGATGGTCGACGACGCGGGTAACCCGGTCGCCTCCGCCGAGCACGTCGGCCGCAAGCACTGGACGGTCGAGGCCGACGGGCGGACCTACGAGTTCCAGCGCCCGTCGATCTGGCGTCGCGAGGAGGAGCTGCACGCCGACGGTCGCCGGGTCGGCTCGGTGCGGCGGCCGAGCGTGTGGCGCGGCGACACCGTGGCGGATCTTCCCGGCCTGCCGCTGCCGGTGCAGATCTTCGTGCTCGCCGTCGTCCTCACGATGTGGGACTGGTCCGACGCATCCGCCGCCGGTGCTGCCGCCGCCGGCGGTGCCGCCACGGCCGGAGGAAGCAGCTGACCCGATGGGCAACGTCACGTCGAGCGTAGCGAGTCCCCTCACCGACTCGTGTGACAGAACATGCGCTGGGAGCAAGAAAAGCCACACGAGTGGCGTGATGCTTGCCGGCCTACCGCGGTGGGCGGTGGGCGACGAACAGCGTCCTCGGCGTCCGGTCCTCGCTAGTCTGCTCCTGCACGGCCCGCGGCTCGAATCCGGCATCGGCCAATAGCCGCAGCCACGCGTCAGTGCTGAACAGCCCGGTGCGGTGGGTCTCGTGCACGACGCGGACCGAGCCGTCCGGATCGCGCAGCAAGAACGCGTACTCGGTCGACACCGAGGTGTCCGCCGGGTCCGGATCCCACGTCCAGTCGAGGAAGCGCACGGCCCTGCCGTCGTCGCCGTCCTCGCCACCGTGGTCGGTTCCCGGTTCGAACGTCTCCACCGTCGCGTCCGGGACGAACAGGGCCAGCCCGCCGGGGCGGCAGTGCACGTACGCCGTCTCGATGGCCTGCGAGAGCTCGGCCTCGGTGGTCATGTAGTCCACGGCGTCGTGGACGAACACGGCGTCGAAGCCGCGACCGAGCCGAACGGTGCGCATGTCGCCCTGTAGGTGCTCGCACTCGGGGTTGAGCCGCCGGGACACCTCGAGCATCTCCTCGGCGAGGTCGACGAGCGTCATAGTGAAACGCGCCTTGAGATGCACGGCGTTGTGGCCGCCGCCGCTGCCGAGCTCCAGGACCTCGCGCACCGGGATCGACGCCGAGTCGAGCAGGCTCAACGCGAACGCGGCCTCCTCGGCGTACTCCTGCGGCGGCGATATCAGCGGCCACCAGCGCGCCAGCTCGCCGTAGAAGCGGTGTTCCGCGGTCACTGCTCACCTCCGAGACGGGCGGCACGGGCGTGCAGGTAACGCCGCTGCGGCAGGTTCGTCGTGCGCTGCGCCGCCGCTTCGTAGGACGCCCGCGCCGCCGGGTGGTCGCCTGCCATCTCCAGCAGGTGGGCGCGGACGGCCGGGAGCCGGTGGTCCCCGGCGATCCGCTCGTCGGCCTCGAGTGTGCGCAGCAGGTCGAGGCCCTCGTCGGCACCGCACGCCATGGCCACCGCGACGGCGTGGTTCAGCGCCACCATGGGGTTCTCGGAGATCTTCAGCAACAGCCCGTACAGCGCCACGATCTGCGGCCAGTCGGTCTCGTCGGCGCTGGGCGCCTCGTCGTGGAGCGCGGCGATCGCCGCCTGCAGCTGGTAGGGCCCGGTCGGCCCGCGCGGCAGCGCTCGGTGATCAGCGCGACGCCCTCGGCGATGTAGCCGGCGTTCCACGTGCCGCGGTCCTGCTCGGCCATCGGGATCAAGCTCCCGTCCGGCCCGCTACGCGCGAGGCGGCGGGCGTCGGTGAGCAGCATGAGC
Organism: Pseudonocardiales bacterium; assembly: GCA_013695005.1. Taxonomy (GTDB): domain Bacteria; phylum Actinomycetota; class Actinomycetes; order Mycobacteriales; family Pseudonocardiaceae; genus Pseudonocardia. Next base: position 322 of record JACDBJ010000293.1, on the reverse strand, counting down.
GCGAGCAGCCCGGTCATCTCACCGTCGTCGGGTAGCAGGTGGTGCACCATGCGGGCGAGCCGGATCGCCTCGGTGGACAGCTCGGCGCGCTGCAGGCTCGGCCCCGACGTAGTGGTGTAGCCCTCGTTGAAGATCAGGTAGAGCACGTGCAGCACCGCGCGGAGCCGTTCGCTCCGTTCGTCCCCGGACGGAAGGCGGAAGGGGATGCCGCTGTCCTTGATCCGCTGCTTGGCCCGGCTGACACGCCGGGTCATGGTCGCCTCCGGCACGAGGAACGCCCTGGCGATCTCAGCGGCGCCCAGGCCGCCGACCGCCCGCAACG
>JACDBJ010000164.1 GCA_013695005.1 Pseudonocardiales bacterium | reverse complement strand
CCCGCAGCCCCGACCGGAGACGACCTTCGCGCCGGCCGTTCCACCCACGGCGCGGCCCACCGCGCACCCCACGGCGTCGCAGCTGCCGCCACCGTCGTCGAACGGCCACTCCTCGCTGGCTGCGGGCGCCGTCGAGTTCGACGATGATGACGAGGTGGACGTTCCCCCTTTCATGAAGCGCTGACGTGCAGGCACGACGAGCAATGACGACCAGGGACGGCGGGCACTCCGCCGCGCCCTTCGACGCCTTCAACCTCTCCGGCGGGGTCGGCGACGACCCGGCGGCGGTGACCGCCAACCGCGAGATGCTGGCCGGCGCGCTGGGCCTGGCGCCCAACGGGGTGCTGTGGATGCACCAGGTGCACGGCACCGGCGTCACCGTCGTCGAGGGCCCGGCCGACGCCGACATCGCCGATACCGACGCGCTGGTCACCAACCGGCCGGGCCATGCGCTCGCCGTGCTGGCGGCCGACTGTGTCCCGGTGCTGCTGGCCGATGAGCAGGCGGGCGTGATCGGCGCGGTACACGCCGGCCGTGAAGGCGCCGTCGCCGGAGTGCTGCCGGCGGCGATCAAGGCCATGACCGACCTCGGCGCGCGCCCCGAGGCCATGGAGGTGCTTCTCGGGCCGGCGATCTGTGGCGGCTGCTACGAGGTCGGCGGGTACGTGCAGGCGGAGGTGCAGGAGGCTTTGCCCGGCAGCGCATGCAGGACGCGAGCGGGTACGCCAGGCGTCGACCTGCACCAAGGGCTGACTGGACAGCTACGTGCGCTGGGCGTCACGTCGGTGGCCATTGACCCGCGATGCACCTACGAGGATCCCGATCTGTACAGCCACCGCCGGGATCAGCCCACTGGGCGCTTCGCAGCTGTGACGTGGCTTGATGACTCAGCGTGACTACGCCGGGCTCGCCGCGAGGCTCGAGCACCGGGACTGAGGCCGAGCTCGTCCGGCGCGCGGAGCTGTCCGACGCGCTGGACGCGGTGCGCGCCCGGATCGACCGGGCCTGTGCCGCCGCGGGCCGCCCCGTGGACGAGGTCGACCTGCTGGCGGTGACCAAGGGCCACCCGGCCGCGGACGTCGCCGCGCTCGCCAAGCTCGGCCAGTCGGCCTTCGCCGAGAGCAAGGCCCAGGAGGCCGGTTCCAAGATCGCCGAGGTTGCTGAGCTCCGTCCGGAGGCGGCGTTGCGCTGGCACCTCGTCGGGCGGCTGCAGACCAACAAGGCGCGCGCCGTGGCGGCGTGGGCGAGCCGGGTGGAGTCGGTCGACTCCGAGCGTCTGGTCGACGCGTTGGACGCGGCAGTGCGGCGGGCCGGAGACACCGGCGCGGACTCGTATCCGGATCACGCGGCGCGGACCGGCGGGCGGCTGCCGGTGCTGCTCCAGGTGAGTATCGACGGCGACCCGACCCGCGGCGGCGCCACCGCCGAGCAGTTGCCCGCACTGGCCGATCGGATCGCCGGCTGCGCCGGGCTCGAGCTGCACGGCGTGATGGCGATCGCGCCGGCGGCGGCCGAACCCGACCGCGCCTTCGCCACGGTGCACGAGCTGGCGCAGCGGTTGCGCGCGGAGCATCCGGTGGCGCAGGTGATCTCCGCGGGCATGAGCGGTGACCTCGAGGCCGCGATCAGGCACGGATCGACGTGTGTGCGTGTCGGAACGGCCCTGATGGGACAACGGCCGATAACCTCGGGGTGAGCCCACGGGTGTACTGGTCGCTCCACCGGTGACCGGGTCGGTGAGCACGGCGGTGACCAGGCTCGACGCCGCTGTCGGGTCGTTAAGAGAGGTGGTCGGGATGCCCTCTATGCACCGGCTCAAGGCGTACTTCGGCATGGTCCCCGCCGAGGAGATGGACGACTACCTCGGCTACGACGAGGGGGCCGACGACCTGGATGACGGCGAGACCGGGCGGGTGGCCGAGCGTGGCTACGGCGCCGAGCGCAGCCGTTACGGCGACCCGGGGGCGCGCCCAGAGCGCAGCCGCGTGCGCGTGCCGGAGACCCCGCGCGGAAGCTCCGGCACGGTGGTGCGTGGGGCGCTCGCCATGGACGCAGACGTCGACGACTATCGCGATCCCGAGCCCACCGCGTCCTTCCGGGAGCCCGCACGACCCACGTCGCTGCGACCGTCGATGCCCTTGGAGCGAGGCCCGATCTGCCGCATCACGACGCTGCAGCCGCGCAGTTACGACGAGGCGCGCACGGTCGGCGAGCGCTACCGTGAGGGCTCGCCGGTGATCATGAACCTCACCGATCTCGACGACGCCGCAGCCAAACGCCTTGTGGACTTCGCCGCCGGGCTTGCCTTCGCGCTGCGCGGCTCCATCGAGAAGGTGACGAGCCGGGTGTTCCTCCTCTCGCCGCCGGGGGTCGAGGTGGCACCTTCGGATGCCCGCAGGCTCGCGGAGCACGGGTTGTTCGGCCAAGATTGACGTCGTGGAGTACGCCCGGCTCGCGATTTACTACGTCCTGTTCTTCTTCTGGCTATTGCTGATCGCTCGGATCGTCGTCGAGCTGGTGCGGAGCTTCGCCAGGGACTGGCGTCCCGCGGGAGCCTCGACGGTTGCCCTTGAGACGGTCTATGTCGCCACCGATCCGCCCGTCCGCCTGTTGCGGAGAGTGATTCCCGTCGTCCGCATTGGGGGCGTCGGGCTAGACCTCTCGATTATGGTTCTGCTGCTCGTCGTGTTCATACTGATGAGGCTCGTCGACCCGAGGCTGGGTTGAACCCCCGTCACCCCGGCCATGGCCCGAGAACTGCGTGAGGTGATCCGATGCCGTTGACGCCCGCCGACGTCCACAACGTCGCGTTTAGCAAGCCGCCGATTGGCAAGCGGGGCTACAACGAGGATGAGGTCGACGCGTTCCTCGACCTCATCGAGGCCGAGCTTTCCCGCCTGATCGAGGAGAACACCGACCTGCGTGAGCAGGTCGAACGCCTCGAGCAGCAGCTGGACAACGCGCAGGCCGACCTGGACAGCGCCCGCTCCGCGGTGCGCGCCCCGGTCCAGCCGCCGCCCCCCCCACCTGTCGAATCGCCACCGACCGCCGCCATTCAGCGGCCGATCGAGGTTCCCCGCCAGCAGATGCCGGCGCAGCCGCTGTCCATGCTCGGCGACTCCGACATGGGTGGTGACCCGCACGTCGGTGCGGCGAAGGTCCTCGGGCTCGCCCAGGAGATGGCCGACCGGCTCACTGCCGAGGCCAAGGTGGAGGCCGACCGCGTGCTCACCGACGCTCGGACGAGGTCCGAGCGGCTGCTGTCCGAGTCGCGGGCGAAGTCCGACGGCTTGGTGAACGAGGCGCGTACCAGGGCAGAGACGATGCTGAACGACGCGCGCACCAGGGCAGAGACACTGGACCGCCAGTCCAGGGAGAAGGCATCGACGCTCGAGCGCGAGATGCAGCGCAAGCACCACGAGATCGTCGGCGCGATCCAGCGGGACAAATCCGTGCTGGAGAAGAAGGTCGACGAGCTGCGCACCTTCGAGCGGGAGTACCGCACGAGGCTCAAGACATACCTCGAGTCCCAGCTCAGGGACCTCGAGGGTCGGGGTTCTGCCGCACCGGCCGATGGCCGGTCGAATGCCAACCAGGGCTATGCAGCGTCGGGTTACGGCCCCCGGGCTGACGCAGGAAGTTGACGATCCGTTACGATCTTGTGCTCGGCCAAGCGCCCGCCGAGCATCCGGAGTAGACGTGTTGCTGCTGGTCCTAGTCCTCGTCCTGATCGCCTTTGGTCTGCTCGTGGTTGCGCTGCTGTCCGGCAGCGCACTGTGGGCCTGGGTCTCCGTCGCGGTGAGCGTGGTAGCCGCCGGCGTGTTGTTGATTGACTGGCTGCAGCGGCGGTCCGCGGTACGTACTGCGGACCGGCAGCAGGCCGCTCAAGCAGCACCACCCGGTTGGACCAGCTTCGATGCCGATCCGGTAACTGAACAGATTCCGGTCATCCGTCCCCAGGCCGTCGCGTCTCCGGACGTCATGGCCGCAGATACCGTGGTAGTCGGACCGGCCGATCAGCCGCCCGTCTCTCCACAGCAACCGTCCAGCGCTCCGCCGTGGCTACCCGAATCGGGGGGTTCTGAGTCACAGAGAGTAGCCGGATCGGGGGTCAATACCTCCACGGAGTCACCACCCACTCAGGTACCGGCCGCCGACGTCGATCCGGCAGCCGCGGCTGGTCGCGCCAACGGCGTGACCC
>JACDBJ010000150.1 GCA_013695005.1 Pseudonocardiales bacterium | reverse complement strand
ACATCGAGCGCGAGCGCGGCATCACGATCAAGGCGCAGAACGTCCGGCTGCCGTGGGTCGTCGACGGTGACGAGTATGTCCTGCACCTGATCGACACCCCGGGCCACGTCGACTTCAGCTACGAGGTCTCCCGCTCGCTCGCCGCCTGCGAGGGCGCGGTGCTGCTGGTGGACGCCGCGCAGGGCATCGAAGCCCAGACCCTGGCCAACCTGTACATGGCGCTGGAGAGCAACCTCACGGTCATCCCGGTGCTCAACAAGATCGACCTGCCTGCCGCGGAGCCGGACAAGCACGCCGCCGAGATCGCGCACGTCATCGGGTGCGACCCGTCCGAGGTGCTGCAGGTCTCGGCGAAGACCGGATCCGGCGTGCGCGAGCTGCTCAACGAGATCGTCAGGCTGGTGCCGCCGCCGACCGGTGATCCCGACGCCCCGCCGCGCGCGCTGATCTTCGACTCGGTGTACGACACCTACCGCGGCGTGGTGACCTACGTCCGGGTGATGGACGGGCGGATCACGCCCCGCCAGCGGATCAAGATGATGTCCACCGGCACCACCCACGAGCTGCTCGAGGTCGGCATCATCTCGCCCGACCCGAAGCCGGCCGAGGGGCTCGGGGTCGGCGAGGTCGGCTACCTGATCACCGGGGTGAAGGACGTCCGGCAGTCCAAGGTCGGCGACACGATCACGTCGGCGGCCAAGGGCGCCACCACAGCGCTGAGCGGGTACCGCGAGCCGAGCCCGATGGTCTACGCCGGGCTCTACCCGGTGGACGGCTCGGAGTACCCCGAGCTGCGTGAGGCGCTGGACCGGCTGCAGCTCAACGACGCCGCGCTGAGCTACGAGCCGGAGACGTCCACGGCGCTGGGCTTCGGCTACCGCTGCGGGTTCCTCGGGCTGCTGCACATGGAGATCACCCGCGATCGGCTGTCGCGGGAGGCCGGCCTGGAGCTGATCTCCACCGCGCCCAACGTGGTCTACCGGATCGTGCTGGACGACGGCACCGAGCAGACCGTCACCAACCCGGCGGACTGGCCGGTCGGCAAGCTCGGGGAGGTGTACGAGCCGATCGTCAAGACGACGATCATCTCGCCGTCGGAGTACATCGGCTCGATCATGGAACTGTGCCAGGGTCGCCGTGGCTCGCTCGCCGGCATGGACTACCTGTCGGAGAGCCGCGTCGAGCTGCGCTACACGATGCCGCTCGCGGAGATCATCTTCGACTTCTTCGACGCGCTGAAGTCACGCACCCGCGGCTACGCCTCGCTGGACTACGAGGAGGCCGGCGAGCAGAGCGCGGACCTGGTCAAGGTCGACATCCTGCTGCAGGGCGAGGCCGTCGACGCGTTCAGCGCGATCGCCCACCGCGATGCGGCCTACGCCTACGGCACGACCATGGTCAGCAAGCTGCGCAAGCTCATCCCGCGCCAGCAGTTCGAGGTGCCGATCCAGGCCGCGATCGGGTCCCGGGTGATCGCGCGGGAGACCATCAGCGCCATCCGCAAGGACGTGCTGGCCAAGTGCTACGGCGGCGACATCACCCGCAAGCGCAAGCTGCTGGAGCGCCAGAAGGAGGGCAAGAAGCGGATGAAGACCATCGGGCGGGTCGAGGTCCCGCAAGAAGCCTTCGTAGCCGCGCTGTCCACCGACACGGAGACCAAGCGCAAGTAGCACTGCCGTTACTTGCCCTTCAGCGCCTCCCGCAGCCGGTCGGGGAGGTCGGCCGGCAGCGGCTTGCGGTCCCGCAGTGCCTCGTGCACCACGTTGCGGAACACCTCGCTGAACCGGTTGTAGTACGGGGTCGCCGGCCGCAACCGGGAACGTTCGATCGCCTCCAGCAGCACCCGCGCGTACTTGTACTGGTCGGTCACCGCGCTGTCGCGGTACACGATCTCCCTGGTGGCCGCGAAGCCGCCGCGCTCGAAGAGTAGTTGCTGGCTGCGGGCGTCGGTCAGGAACTCAATCAACGCCTGAGCGGCCCGAGGCTTGCTGCTCTGCTTCGCGATGGCGAGGTTCTGCCCACCGAGGACGCTCGGGCCGGGCAGCGCAGCGACCCCGAACGGCACGGGCGGTGCCGGCGACGCCTCGTTCGCCGGCCCCGCGAGACTGCGGTAGGCCACCGGCCAGTTGCGCATGAACATGACCTTGCCCTCGCGAAAGGCCTGGGTGCTCCTGGTCTCGTCGTAGGCGTAGGAGTCCGGCAGCACGAACTGCGGGTCGGTGGCACTCTGCCGCAGCCGGTCCAACCCGAGCTCGGTCTCCTGCAGCTTGTCCGCGAGCACCACATCGCCGCTCGGGGAGACCACGTCGCCGTCGGTCGACCAGATGGCCTCCAGCGCGTTGACCGTCAAACCCTCGTAGTTGTCCAGCTGACCGGTGTAGCCGGCGATCAGCGGTGAACCGGGAGGCTGTGGTCGTTCCAGGATCTGGTCGGTCTCCAGCTTGAGCCTGGTCCAGCTGCGGGGTGGCGTCGGGACGAGGTCGCTGCGGTAGTAGAGCAGCCCGGCGTCGCTGTTGAACGGCAGCGCCCAGAGGTTGCCGTCGTAGCGGCAGGTCTCCAGCGGCCTGGCCAGGAACCCCGCGGTGTCCACCTCGTCGGGATCGAGCGGCCGGATGAGGCCGCGGTGCGCGAACTCGGCGGTCCAGGTGACGTCGAGGTTGTAGATGTCGACGTCGGATCTGCCCGCCTGGGCCTGCGCCATCATCTCGCTGTGCTGCGCGTCGGCCTGGCCCGGCAGCTCGACGATCCGCGCCTGGTTGTCCGGGTGCAGGTCGTTCCATTGGTTGATCAACGCCTGGCGCTGCCCGTTGGCGCTGTCATCGCGGCCGCTGAGGATCACCAGCTCGCCTTCCTCCAGCGCGCTTCGGCTAGGAAGCACCTTGGGGATCAAGAGCCCGATAACGACGCCGAGAATCAGCCACGAGGTGTATCGCCACCCGGTGGACTCGACGCCCTGGCGGACGGCGGTGCGCACCCTGTCCAGATATGACTGAGACCCGCTTGCTGGCATCTAGCGAGCCGCCTTTCCCCAGAGCGCCGCGAAGACTTCCGCCAGCTGGACGCCAGCG
>JACDBJ010000148.1 GCA_013695005.1 Pseudonocardiales bacterium | reverse complement strand
CGGCCACACCGCGCAGTACCTGCGACAGGATCACCCCGGAGTTGCCACGAGCGCCGAGCAGCGCCCCACTGGCCAGCGCCGCAGCGGTCTCGGCGGCAGCCAACCCGTTGCCGGACGTCGTCTCGCGCAGCCGCCGCGCCAGGGCGTCGGTTGCGGCCCGCATGGTCAGCAGCAGGTTCGTCCCGGTGTCGTTGTCGGCGACCGGGAAGACGTTGATCCGGTCGATCTCCTCCTGGTGCGCGTCCAGGACGTCGACGCAGCCGCCCGCCCATCGCCGCAGCAACGCGGCGTCGAGGGCCTTGGGCACGGCAACCAGCGTATCGAGCACCGGTTAGCGGGACCGGGCCACGGCCGGATACCCTGTCAGGTAATCAGTGGAACGAATCCGAAGAATGAATCCCGAGGAGTTTTGACGTGGCTGCCGTCTGCGACGTCTGCGGTAAGAAGCCGGGCTTCGGCATGTCCGTCTCGCACTCGCACCGCCGCACCCACCGTCGCTGGAATCCCAACATCCAGACGGTGCGTGCCCGCATCAACGGTGGCAACCGCCGCCGCATGAACGTCTGCACGTCCTGCCTGAAGGCAGGCAAAGTCACCCGCAGCTAGGGCAGCTTCCAGTCGACGGGCTCCGCGCCCTGCTGCGCGAGCAGCTCGTTGACCCGGCTGAACGGCTTGGAGCCGAAGAATCCGCGGTCGGCCGACATCGGGCTCGGATGCGCGGACTCCACCCACGGCACAGACCCTGAGCTGAGCAGCGGCCGCAGGGTGCCGGCGTCACGGCCCCACAGAATCGCCACCAGGGGCTTGTCACGCGCGACGAGCGCTTGGATCGCCTGTTCGGTCACGCGTTCCCAACCCTTGCCCCGGTGCGAGCCGGGCTGGCCGGGTTGCACGGTGAGCACCCGGTTGAGCAGCAGGACGCCGCGCTCCGTCCACGGCGTCAGGTCGCCGCTGGACGGCGGTGGATGGCCGAGGTCCTCGGCGTACTCGCGGAAGATGTTGACCAGGCTGCGCGGTAGCGGGCGGGTCTGCGGCGACACCGAGAACGACAGCCCCACGGGGTGCCCCGGCGTCGGGTAGGGATCCTGGCCGACGACGAGCACCCTAACCTCGTCGAAGGGCTGCTGGAACGCGCGCAGCACGTTCGCGCCGGCCGGCAGGTATAGCCGATCGGCCGCCAGCTCGCCCCGCAGGAACTCGCCGAGCGCGGCGATGTCACCGGCGACCGGTTCCAGCGCTGCTGCCCAGCCGGCCTCGACAACCTCCGGCAACGGACGCCCCGCCATCAGCGCGCACCATCCGACATGGGCCGGGAGCCTAGCCGCGACAGTCGGCGGCCCCGGACCCGGCGGGTACGGCGAGGAGCTTGGCGTAGTGGCGGGCGTTGGGCGCGTCGCGGTAGTAGCCGAACCGGGTCGTCGGCCGGTAGCCCGACGACTCGTAGAGCCCGATCGCCTCGGGCTGCATGCTGCCGGTCTCCAGCACCATCCGCTGCCGGCCGGCGAGTGCCGCGGTGCGCTCCAGCTCGGCGAGCACCGCCCTGGCCAGGCCGCGCCCGCGGTGCGCTGAGACAACGAACATGCGCTTGATCTGGGTGTCGCCGCGTTGCAGCTCGGGGTCGTCCTCGGGGCCGACGCATCGCCACCCGCCGCTGGCGACCGGCAGGCCGTCGACGTAGCCGATCAGGAACAGCCCCCGCGGCGGCACGAACACGCTCGGGTCCATCGCGTCGGAGTCCTCGCCGCCGTAGCGAACGACGTACCCGGCCTGCACGGCCGCGACCAGCGCGACGCTGTCGGGGTGCCCGAGGTCGCGGGGGCACAGGACCATCACGCCCCGCACGCTATGTCGACCGGTGGCCTCGGCGCGGACCCGACCCGCCCTCCTACGCAGGTGTGCGCACACCTTTGCTCTGCGCACTCCCACGCACCACCGGCGTTCGCCGGGGTGTCGTGGCTGCGAGCCGACACGCCCGGGCCGACGGACTGGTGCGTCAGAGTGCGCAGAGCAAAGGGGCGAACAGGAGGGCGCCGGCCTACCGGATGGCGGCGTCGTCCGAGCGGGCCTTGAGCGCGCGGTAGCCGGCGAACCCGGCGAACGCCAGCGCCGCGATCAGCAGCGGCCAGAACACGACCTTGAAGATCGCGCCGAGGATCATCAGCCCGATCCAGACGACCGCGATGATCCCGATCACTCGCAACATGAGAACCAACCTCCACCGTGCCTCGTTGATGGCTCCAATCAACGCTGCCGCGGGCCACCGGGCATCGGGGTCTTCCCCGACCCATACCTGAGATCTGGCTTCTCAGCTAGCTCTCGGACGCCACGTCGCGGGAGTAGAAACCCCAGATGTGGGCGTGCACGAGCTGCCGGGCGAGCTCACCGTCGCCAGCGTCGAGCGCGGCCAGGATCGCGGTGTGCTCGCCGGCCAGCTGAGCGAGCGTCGGCGCAGGGTCGGCGAGCGCCTCGAGCGCGCCGCGAAGGTGGCCGCCGATCGCGTCCCGCAGCGCGCCCATCACCAGCGGGAAGGCGCTGTTGCCGCCGGCGCCGGCCAAGCTGATGTGGAAGCGGACGTCGGCGGCATGGAAGGCCACCACGTCGGTGCCGGACGTGTGCATCACCGCGAGTGCCTCGCGCGCGTCGGCGAGCCGTCCGGGATCGGCCGTCGTGACCGCGGCCCCTTCGAGTAGCAGGCGCAGCTCGACCAGGTCCGGCAGCGGTACGCTGCCCAGCCGCAGCGCGTTCTCCAGAGCGGCCCCGGCAGTTGCGTTGGTCAGCTCCCCGGAGACCCGAGGGCGGCTGGTCGAGACGGTGTCACCGCCGCTGAGCAGGCCCTGGGCCTGCAGGATCCGCACCGCTTCCCGCACCGTGGAGCGGCTGACGTCGAACTGTGCGGTGAGCTCCTGCTCGGTGGGCAGCTGGCTGCCGAGCATCAGCTCACCGGACACGATCGCGTCCCTGATCTGGCGGGAGACGAGCAGGCTCAACGGGGTACGGCGGATGGGCCGGAACGCCGTGCTCTCGGGGCTCTCGGTGCTCACGGCCCGAGAGTCTAGAGCCTTGTATGTTTGTCTGATAAGTAGCTAGTGTGGCCGGGACCACAACTTATCCAGCGCAAGTAGGGGCCACCGCATGTCGATCGACCCGAAGACCACCGCAGTCGTGCTCATCGAGTACCAGAACGACTTCACCTCCGACGGCGGCGGTCTGCATGGCGCCGTCGCCGAGGTCATGGACAAGACGAACATGCTCGACAACACCGCCAAGGTCGTCGACGCTGCCCGTGAAGCGGGCGCCACCGTCATGCACGCCCCGATCACGTTCGCCGAGGGCTACAACGAGCTCAGCAACCACCCCTACGGGATCCTCAAGGGCGTGGTCGACGGCAACGTGTTCGTCAAGGGCACCTGGGGCGCCGAGATCATCGACAGCCTCGCCCCGCAGGAGGGCGACATCGTCGTCGAGGGCAAGCGCGGCCTGGACACCTTCGCCAGCACGAACCTCGACTTCATCCTGCGCAACAAGGGGATCACGACGCTCGTGCTCGGTGGCTTCCTCACCAACTGCTGCGTCGAGTCCACTATGCGCAGTGGCTACGAGAACGGCTACCAGGTGATCACCTTGAGCGACTGCGTCGCGGCGACCTCGGTCGAGGAGCACGACAACGCGCTGTCCTACGACTTCCCGATGTTCTCCAAGCCGATGACGTCCTCGGAGTTCGTCGACGAGCTGGGCTGAGCGTGGCGCTCGATCGGGCGGCGATCGGCGGGTTCGAGGCCGCCATGGGCGCCGAGAACGTGGTCAGCGACCCGGCACGCTGCCGCGCCTACGAGTGTGACGGGCTCACCGGCTACCGCGTCGTGCCCGAGCTCGTGCTGCTCCCGCAGACCGCCGAGCAGGTCGCCTCGGCGGTACGGGTGTGCGCCGCCCGCGGCGTGCCGTTCGTGGCCCGTGGCGCCGGCACCGGCTTGTCCGGCGGCGCGGTGCCGGTGGCCGAGGGTGTGGTGATCAGCCTGCAACGGCTGCGCCGCGTGCTGGAGGTCGACCCGGTGAACCGCCGGGCGGTCGTCGAGCCCGGTGTCACCAACCTGGACATCACCAAGGCGGCCGCGCCCTTCGGGCTGTACTACGCGCCCGACCCGTCCAGCCAGCAGGTCTGCACGATCGGCGGCAACGTCGCCGAGAACTCCGGCGGGGCGCACTGCCTCAAGTACGGCTTCACCACCAACCACGTGTTGGCGCTGGAGGTGGTGCTGGCCGACGGCAGCGTCGTGACCCTCGGCGGCGACACCGGCGAGCAGACCGGCCCCGACCTGCGCGGGGTGTTCGTCGGCTCCGAGGGCACGGTCGGGATCGCCACCCGGATCACCGTGAAGCTGCTACGCACGCCCGAGACGGTCCGCACGCTGCTGGCCGACTTCCCGTCGGTGGCCGGAGCCGGCGAGGTCGTCAGCGAGATCGTCGCCGCGGGCATCGTGCCGGCCGCGGTGGAGATGATGGACGCACTGGCCATCGAGGCGGCCGAGGCCGCCGTGCACGCCGGCTACACGATCGGCACGCCCGCCGCGCTGGTCGTCGAGCTGGACGGGCCGGTCGAGGAATGCGACGGCCAGTTCGAGCAGGTCAAGGCGATCTGCGAGGCGCACGGCTGCACCCGGCTGCACATCGCGGGCGACGCCGAGGAGCGGGCCGCCGTCTGGCGAGGGCGTAAGGCGGCGTTCGCAGCGGTGGGCCGCATCAGCCCGGACTACTTCGTGCAGGACGGCGTGGTGCCGCGTACCCGGCTGGCCGAGGCGCTGGACCGGATCGCCGCGATGGGCGCCGAGGCCGGCATTCGGGTGGCCAACGTCTTCCACGCCGGTGACGGCAACCTGCACCCGCTGGTGCTCTTCGATGCCGACAAGGGCGAGCACGACCGGGCAGAGAAGCTCTCCGGCGAGATCGCTGAGCTGTGCGTGGAGCTGGGTGGCTCGCTGTCCGGCGAGCACGGCATCGGGACCGACAAGGTGTGTTCGATGCCGAAGCAGTTCACCCCCGACGACCTCGCGGTGATGGGCCGGGTGCGGGGCGCCTTCGACCCGTCCGGGCTGTGCAACCCGGGCAAGCTGCTGCCGACGCCGCGGATGTGTGGCGAGCGGCCCGGCGAGTACCGGCCGCACCCGTTGGAGGCGGCGGGGGTGATCGAACGGCTATGACCGGTACCGCCGTCTCCACGCTGCGACCCACCGACCTGGCCTCCGCGCGCGACGCGATGCTGGCCGTTCCCGGCCGGGTCGCCATCACCGGTGCGGGTACCGCCGACTGGGCCGGGCGGCTGGAACCGGTCGACGCGGTGCTCGACACCACCGCACTGTCCGGCGTGCTGACCCACAACCCCGGCGACATGACCGCCTCGGTGCTGGCCGGCACCCCGCTGCGCGAGCTTGCCGAGGAGCTGGCGCCGCACGGGCAGCGGGTCGCGCT
>JACDBJ010000144.1 GCA_013695005.1 Pseudonocardiales bacterium | reverse complement strand
GCTTGGCGTCGGCGTCGACCCCGACCCACGCACCCGCGACCGCCGTCCTCGTGCCCGCCGTGCCGCACATCACATCCAGCACCGGCCCAGGGGCGTCGCGCAGCGGGTCGGTCACCCATTCGAATGGATCTCGGCCGCCGCGCTCGTGGGCGCCGCGCAGCAGGCGCTCGACCGCACCCACCCCCTGGCTGCTCATGGCAGCAGTCTCGCAGCCGCGCGTCGCGCTCCCGACGGGCCCTACGCTGGGCCAGTGGCCGAGTCGACCGTGACCCAGCGCCCGCCCCCGGACGGTTCCCCGCCGGGCGGGCGCAACCACGGGCCTGTCCCGGTCGTGCTGCTCGGTCTGGGCCTCGCGGTGCTGGTCGCGAGCGGCTGGGCGGCGCTGACCGGTGCGGCCTCGCTGGCCGCGCTCGGGCTGCCCGATTCCGGCGCGGTGACCCAGTACGGCCTGCCGATCGCCCGAACGGTGGCCGAGGTCGCCGCGGTGCTCACCGCCGGCTCCTTGCTGCTGGCGGCGTTCTTCGTGCCACCACAACAGACGGGCTACCTGGACGTCACCGGCTACCGCGCCGTGCACACCGCCTCCTACACCGCGGCCGTCTGGGCGGTGGCGTCGATGCTGATGGTTCCGCTGAGCGTCGCGGATGCCGTTGGTCGGCCCGTCGACGAGGTGCTCTCGCTGGTCCGGCTCTACGCCCTGGTGCCCGTGCTGCCCGGAGCCCAGGCCTGGACGCTGACCGCAGCGGTGGCGCTGATCGTCTTCGCCGGCTGCCGCCTCGTCCTCTCATGGGGCTGGACGGTGGTGCTGTTCGGCGCGGCGGTGTTCGGGCTGCTGCCCGTCGCGGTCACCGGCCACTCCGCCGCCGGTGGCGCACACGACCAGGCCACCGACAGCTTGCTGGTGCACACGGTCGCGGCGGCGTTGTGGGTCGGCGGGCTGGTGGCGGTCCTGTCGCTGGCCGGGCGTCGCGCCGAGCCTGCGGGGCCGCTGCCGACGGCGGTGCAGCGGTTCTCCCGGCTCGCGTTGGTGTGCTGGGTCGCGATGGCGGTCTCCGGGGTGATCAACGCGGCGGTGCGGATCGGGCTGACCGACCTGTTCACCACCAGCTACGGGGGGCTGGTGCTGGCCAAGTCCGGTGCGCTGGCCGGCCTCGGCGTCATCGGGTACTGGCAGCGGCGCCGCTCGGTGGCCGCTGTGGCGGCGGGGCAGCCAGGGTCGTTGCTGCGCCTGGGTGCGGTCGAGGTCGTCGTGATGCTCGGCACGATCGGGCTGGCCATGGCGCTGAGCCGCACAGCCCCGCCCGCGACCGGGGGACCGCTGCCGTCGCGCACCGAGGTGCTGATCGGCTACGACCTCGACGGGGCGCCCACCGCGCTGCGGCTGCTGTTCGACGGCCGCTTCGACCTCATCTTCGGCACCCTCGCGCTGTTGCTGGCCGGGCTCTACCTTGTGGGCGTCCGCCGACTGCGCCTGCGCGGCGATCAGTGGCCGGTGGGGCGCACGGCGGCGTGGCTGACCGGCTGCGTGGCGCTGCTCTTGGCCACCTCGTCGGGGATCGGGCGCTACGCCCCCGCGATGTTCAGCGTGCACATGGCGCAGCACATGTTGCTGTCGATGCTGGTGCCGATTCTGCTGGTGCTGGGTGCGCCGATGACATTGGCGCTGCGTGCGCTGCCCGCCACTGGCCGCGGCGCGGCGCCGGGGCCACGCGAGTGGCTGCTCGCAGCCGTGCACTCGAAGGCGGCGCGGGTGCTGTCGCATCCGCTGGTCACGTTGCCGCTGTTCGTGGGCAGCTACTACGCGCTGTACTTCTCCGGCCTGTTCGCCGCCGGCGTCGACGCGCACTGGGCGCACCTGCTGATGAGCACGCACTTCATCGTCATCGGCTTCCTGTTCTTCTGGCCGCTGATCGGGATCGATCCGGCGCCCCGCAGGTTGCAACCGGTGGTCCGGTTGGGCGTGGTGTTCCTGTCGCTCCCGTTCCACGCGTTCTTCGGTGTGATCCTCATGAGCTCGGCCAGCGTCATCGGTCGAGACTTCTACGCCGCGCTCGGGTTGCCCTGGGTGCCCGACCTCCTGGCCGACCAACGGTTGGGCGGTGGGTTGGCTTGGGCGTCGGGGGAGCTGCCGCTGCTGATCGTGCTGATCGCACTGGTCGTGCAGTGGTCACGCATCGACGAACGCACTGCTCGGCGAGCTGATCGGCGTGCGGACGCCGATGGTGATGCCGAGCTCAACGCCTACAACACAATGTTGCGCCGGCTTGCGGTGAGCGACCGAAACGACCGTGAGTGACGGCTCCTGCGGCGCCCCTGAGAGGCTCCGAGCAGATCAGCCGGCGGTTCGCGCAGCCGATTTGACATCGCTCTCGAGCGCGGAGTAACTTTCCGCCTCGCCCACGGGGCACCGAACGACAGCGGGCGCTCGACGCTTCCGCACCCGGACGGTCCGTGGGTATCTCCGCAAAGGTGCAAGCCGCCGCAGCGTGGCCTTTCGACCGGACACCCGGTCGTAAGCCCGCCGAGGGGGCGTGTACTCTGGAGGACCGGCCCGGAACACACTCAATGTGTGTGATGGTGTGCGGGTGTCTTTTGAGAACTCAACAGTGTGTCGAGTGTTTGTGAGTGTTTGTTTTTGTTTGTTTGTGCCATGTTGTTTGTTGTGTTTGTTTGTCAGGGTTTTTTTTGGAGAGT
>JACDBJ010000121.1 GCA_013695005.1 Pseudonocardiales bacterium | reverse complement strand
GACGGCGGTCCTGCCCCGAATGCGGGCGGCGCTTCACCACCGTGGAGGAGGCGGTGCTCGCCGTCCTCAAGCGCAGCGGTGTCACCGAGCCGTTCCTGCGCGACAAGGTGGTCGTCGGGGTTCGGCGGGCCTGCCAGGGAAGGCCTGTTGACGAGGATGCGTTGCAACAGCTGGCACACCGGGTGGAGGAGAACATCCGGGCCGGTGGCGCCGCCGAGGTTCCCAGCCACGAGGTCGGGCTGGAGATCCTCGGTCCGCTGCGCGAGCTCGACGAGGTCGCCTATTTGCGCTTCGCCAGCGTGTACCGGTCGTTCTCCAGCATTGAAGACTTCGAGAAAGAGATAGCCGACCTCCGTCGGCCGGCCGAATGATTCTCGTGCGCTCGGCCACCACACCGCTGGCACCACCCAAGCTTCCCGCATGACCGCTGGAGAGGGACGAGAACGCATGACCGACGCCGTCGAACACCGGGATCAGTCCTCGACCGACGAGGACCGTGGTCACGGTCGCAAGCGGAGCGCCTCGCTGACCGTCGAGCGCGTGCACACCACGCCGGGGGTGCACCCCTACGACGAGGTGACCTGGCAGCGGCGCGACGTCGTGATGACCAACTGGCGTGACGGCACCGTCAACTTCGAGCAGCGCGGCGTGGAGTTCCCCGACTTCTGGTCGGTCAACGCCACCAACATCGTCACCAGCAAGTACTTCCGCGGCGCGGTCGGCACCCCGGTACGTGAGCACAGTCTTCGCCAGCTGATCGACCGGGTGGTCTCGAAGTATGTCGCGGCCGGCCTGGACAACGGCTACTTCGCCACCGAGACCGACGCCGAGGTCTTCGGCGAGGAGCTGACCTGGATGCTGCTGCACCAGGTGTTCAGCTTCAACTCGCCGGTCTGGTTCAACGTCGGCACGAGCTCACCCCAGCAGGTCTCGGCGTGTCAGCCGTACGACGCGCTCGTCAGCACGCCAGCGGGTCTGATTCCCATCGGTCGCCTCGTCGAGGACGACGCCGTGGGCACGAAGGTCTACGACGCCCACGGTCTCACGAAGATCGTGGCAACCAAGTCCAACGGTGTGCGCGAGGTGCTGCGACTGCACACTAAAGCCGGGCACACCCTCGACGTGACGTCCGATCACGTGGTGTGGAAGAGCACCGCTCCAGGCTCCGGCCAGTGGGTCGAGGCAGGCACCCTGAAGCCGGGAGATCAGCTCGAGTGGCACCGTCGCCCGGCTCACGGTGAGTCGGAGATCGTGGTCGCCGAGGTTGCCGAGGCGGCTCTCGCGGGATGGCTGCAGTCCGACGGCTTCGTCGGCCAGTATGAGGGCACCAACCGGTCCCTGACGATCGAGGCGATGACGGTCACCCCAGCCGAGCTCGACTGGGTGACGGCGGCGTTGGACACCGTCTTCCCGCGGGTGCACCGCCACGAGCGGGCTGTGGCGACGCAGGACACGACGCTGGACTGCCGGCGTACCCGGCTCTATGGCACGGTCCTGTCCGACTTCGTCGAGCGCTGGAGCCTGCGAGCCCGGGGCGTCGACATGGTTGTTCCCGAGCACCTGTTCAGTGCACCGTTGCCGGTGGTCGCCTGCTACCTGCGCAGCCTCTTCCAGGCCGAGGGGTACGTGTCGCACCGCGAGCGCTCGACGCTGCTCGGGATGGACATGATCAGCGAACAGTTGATCCGCGGAGTTCAGGCGCTGCTCGGGAGGTTCGGCATCTTCGCCCGCGTCGCGCGCAAACGCGACCCGCGTCCGGACCGCCACGATCTGTGGGGCATCCGCATCCAGAACGCCGGCGACCGGCGGA
Organism: Pseudonocardiales bacterium; assembly: GCA_013695005.1. Classification (GTDB taxonomy): domain Bacteria; phylum Actinomycetota; class Actinomycetes; order Mycobacteriales; family Pseudonocardiaceae; genus Pseudonocardia. Next base: position 6,448 of record JACDBJ010000121.1, on the reverse strand, counting down.
TCTTCGCCGACGAGATCGGCTTCATCGATCCGGCCAAGGAGGCGAAGCTGGAGGCATCGTTCGATCTCCCTGGACGTCCAGCCCGTGAGGTCAAGCGGCTGGAGATCGATCGCGTCGAAACCCTCCAGGCCGTCGAGGTCTACGACATCCAGACCGAATCTGGCGAGTACCTTTCCGGCGGCCTGCGGGTGCACAACTGCTTCATCCTGTCGGTTGACGACACGATGGACTCGATCCTCAACTGGTACCGCGAGGAGGGGCTGATCTTCAAGGGCGGCTCCGGCGCGGGCCTGAACCTGTCGCGGCTGCGCTCGTCCAAGGAGCTGCTGTCCTCTGGCGGCACCGCGTCCGGGCCGGTGTCGTTCATGCGCGCGGTGGAGTCCGACGGTGTGTTCGGGCTGCGGGCCCGCACCACGAACGACGTCATCGAGACCGTCGCGGCGCGCAAGCTGTTCGGCACGATCTCCGAGGCCGCCTGGGCCTGTGCCGACCCCGGCATCCAGTACGACGACACGATCAACGACTGGCACACCTGCCCGGAGTCCGGCCGGATCACCGCGTCCAACCCGTGCTTTCCCGCCGACCAGCGAGTGGTCACCGACGCCGGCCTCATCCCGATCGGCGAGCTCGTGCGTCGCGCTGCGGCCGGCGAGACTGTGCGCGTCTACACCAATGACGTGACCAATGCGGAGGCCTGCGAGTCGCGCGTTGTCCCGACGCGGCCGTCCCGATACATGGTCACCGGAACCAACGAGATCCTGGAGCTGCGTTTTGCTGACGGATCCCGGTTACGGTGCACACCCAACCACCGCGTCTGGACTGCCAGCAGCGGCTGGGTGCGAGCCGACGAGCTCACAGCGGCGGACAGCGTCGTTCGGTCGCTGGAGCACGCTGCGCGACCGTATGCCTCGACGGCCCTGCCCGCCCTCGCCGTGGATGCGGCCCGTTACGCCCGCGGCCGCGCGCTGGAGGCGGTTCCTGAGAAGTGGACAGCGGAGCTTGCGCAGTTCATCGGCTGGCTGGTCGGTGACGGCTGCCTCACCAAGAGTGGCGCGGTGACGGTGTATGCCGGCGAGTGGGAGCGCGAGCGCCTGTTGCCACAGCACAGCGCGCTGCTGACGGCGATCACCGGCTTTCGGCCCAAGCCGAGTGTGCAGCCCAACGGAACCGTTCAGCTGCGGTCGCTGCGTGGCCGGCTGGCCACCTTCCTGCGGATGCTCGGCGTCTCTGACGCTCGCTCGCCGGAGAAGGTCGTACCGGCGTCGATCTACGAAGCGCCCGAGGAGGTGGTCACGGCGTTCCTGCGCGGCTTGTTCGACGCCGACGGCTGCGTCGTGAACCAGGTGGCGAAGGGCACGCGCTACGTCGGGCTCGGCAGTCGATCTGAGGAGCTTCTCATCGGCGTCCAGGAGCTGCTGGCGAGTCTGGGCGTCGGCGCGCGGATCTATCGCACCGGAACCAGGACCGAGTCATTCAGCTATGTGCGCAAGGACGGTTCGGCGGCGAGCTACGGCAGTGACGGCCCGACCTACGACCTCCGGATCACCGGGCGGCATCTCGACCAGTTCGCCGCGCTGATCGGCTTCGAGCATGTCCAGAAGGCCGAGAAGCTGGCGACCGTCCGCTCCGGCCGCACCTGGTACCGCGTTGACGAGTCGACGCGGCTGGTGTCACGGGTATCCCGTGGGTTCGAGACGACCTACAACCTCACCGAGCCCCGAAATCACTCCTACGTCGTCAGCGGCGTGGTGGTGGCGAACTGCTCGGAATACCTCCACCTGGACAACTCCAGCTGCAACCTCGCCTCGCTCAACCTGCTGAAGTTCCTCAACGACGACCAGAGCTTCGACGCCACCCGCTTCGCCAAGTCGGTCGAGCTGATCATCACGGCGATGGACATCTCGATCTGCTTCGCCGACTTCCCGACCGAGGCGATCGGCGACACCACCAGGGCGTTCCGTCAGCTCGGCATCGGCTACGCCAACCTCGGCGCGCTGCTGATGGCCACCGGGCACGGCTACGACTCCGAGGGCGGGCGGACGCTCGCCGCGTCGATCACGTCGCTGATGACCGCGGCCGCCTACCGGCGCTCGGCGGAGCTGGCCGGCGCGGTCGGCCCGTACGACGGCTACGCCCGCAACGCCGAGCCGCACCACCGCGTCATGCGCAAGCACGCCGCCGCGAACGACCAGATCCGCCCGCTTGGCCGCGTCGACGGCAAGCTGCACAAGCAGGCCACCAAGGCGTGGCAGGAGTGCCTCAAGGTCGGCGAGCGCAACGGCTGGCGCAACGCCCAGGCGTCCGTGCTGGCCCCCACCGGCTGCCTGACCGCTGACACCCTCGTCACCACAGACCGCGGGCTCGCCAGGCTAGGTGAAATCGGCGATGTGTACGGCAGCCGCTGGCAAGACCTCAACATGACGGTCTCCACTGACGACGGGGAACGGCGCGCGACGAAGTTCTTCGTCAACGGCGAGGAGCCCACTCGCCGGATCGTGACCGAGGGTGGCTACACGGTCCAGGGCACCCTGGGCCACCGAATCAAGGTGGTCCACCCGTCCACCGGCGGCTGGGAGTGGAAGCGGCTGGCCGATGTTGCCCCCGGTGACATCGTCCCGATGCAGTTGGGCACCCTGGTAGGCGCCGCCCGCGCCGTGCCGCTGCCTGTGCTGGACGAGGCCTACTACACCGGACAGCGGCACCTCCGCGTGCCCGACGCGATGGACGCCGACCTGGCGGAGCTCGTCGGGTATTTCATGGGCGACGGCAGCCTGCACGCCAAGGGCATCCGGCTGTGCGTCGCAGACGCCGATCTTGATGTTGTCGACCGCCTCCAGCAGCTGACCAAGGGTCTGTTCGGTATCGAGGCCGACGTCTCCCAGCAGCCGGGATATCAGGAGGTGACGATCTCGTCGATACGCCTGGCCCGCTGGTGGAGGGCAACCGGTTTCGCCAAGTGGCAGCCCACGGACGACCACATCGGCAAGGGCTGGCGACCGCACATTCCGTCCGCTGTCCTGGAAACGAACGACCCGGAGATCTACGCCGCGTTCATCCGGGGGCTGTTCGAGGCAGACGGCACGGTGCTCGAGGGGGTCCCGTCAGTCTCGACGGCGTCCGAGAGCCTGGCGAGCGAGGTCCGGACCCTGCTGCTGGCACTGGGAATGGCCACCACGACGCGGGAGACCACCAGCGGTTGGGGTGGCGCGCAGTTCCAGGTCCGTCTGCGCAACCTCGAGCATGCACTGATCTTCGACGAGTTCGTCGGCTTCATCGGTGACCGAAAGGCCCGGTTGCTGTCCTCGCTGGAGCCGGCCCAGAGCGGCAACCGGGACCGCGTGTGCCTTCCCCGCGAGGTATGGGACGAGCTGGTGCCGGTGGGCCATGCGTGTCGCAACGTCGTTGTGAACTCGCTGCGCAAGGCCGGCGGCGTGTCGCGGATGATGGCTGGCCGACTCTTCGCGGACAATTTCGACGAGCGGCTCGGGCACGCGATGGGGTACCTCTTCGAGCGGGTCCGGGCCAACGCCGACGGTGGCGTGCAGCCCACCTACGACCTGTCCGTCCCGGACAACGTCACCTACGTCGCCGCCGGCTTCGTCAGCCACAACACCATCGGCCTGATGATGGACTGCGACACCACCGGTGTGGAGCCCGACCTCGCGCTGGTGAAGTTCAAGAAGCTGGTCGGCGGCGGCTCGATGCAGATCGTCAACCAGACCGTGCCGCGCGCGCTGGCCTCGCTGGGCTACCAGTCCGAGCAGGTCGAAGCCGTCGTCGAGTACATCTCCGAGCACGGCCATGTGGTGGATGCCCCCGGCTTGCGCCAAGAGCACTACGAGGTGTTCGACTGCGCGATGGGCGAGCGGTCGATCGCCCCGATGGGCCACGTGCGGATGATGGCCGCGGTGCAGCCGTTCATCTCCGGCGCCATCTCCAAGACCGTGAACATGCCGGAAGCGGCCACCGTGGCCGACGTCGAGCAGATCTACACGCAGGGCTGGAAGCTCGGCCTCAAGGCGCTGGCGATCTACCGCGACAACTGCAAGGTCGGCCAGCCGCTGTCCAGCGTCAACAAGTCCGCCGACGCGGCCAAGGCCACAGCGAAGGCAGCGGCGGCGGCGGTCGAGGCCCGGCCGGTGCGCAAGCGGCTGCCGAAGAAGCGGCCCAGCCAGACGGTGTCGTTCACCGTCGGCGGCGCCGAGGGCTACATGACAGCCGGCTCCTACCCCGACGACGGTCTCGGCGAGATCTTCGTCAAGATGTCCAAGCAGGGCTCCACGCTCGCCGGTGTGATGGACGCCTTCTCGATCGCGATCTCCATCGCCCTGCAGTACGGCGTGCCGCTGGAGACCTACGTCTCCAAGTTCGTCAACATGCGCTTCGAGCCCGCGGGCATGACCGACGACCCCGACGTCCGGATCGCCACCAGCGTTGTGGACTACCTGTTCCGCCGCGCGGCGCTGGACTTCCTGCCCTACGACAAGCGGGTGCAGCTCGGCATCTTCTCCGCCGACGAGCGGACGGCTGAGCTGGACGCCGGTGGCGCGCACTCTGCGGCCGGCACCGACGTCGAGGAGTCGGTGGACGAGGTTGTCGAGGAGCTGCGCACCACCGTGCCCGCCGCCGAGCCGGCTGCCGCGGTGGACGAGCGACCGACGGACCCGTCGGTCGGCAGCCTCACCGAGCTGGTGGAGCTGCAGCTGGGCAAGGCCGCCGACGCGCCGTTATGCATGACCTGCGGCACGAAGATGCGGCCAGCCGGCTCCTGCTACGTCTGCGAGGGCTGCGGTTCCACCTCAGGCTGCAGCTGAGGGGTTGGGGACGGGGTCGACCAACCAGTGGTCGGTTCCGTCCCCAGGTGTGACTAGTCGGACGAGCCGCGCTGGTCGCGGTCGGTGAGGTAGCGCTCGAACTCCGCGGCGATGTCGTCGCCGCTGGGCAGCCCGCCGGCGCTCAGGCCGCCGGGGGAGCCGAGCTCGGCCGACGCGGTGTCGTACTGCTCCTCGAGTGCGCGCACGATGTTGCCCACCTGCTCGGAGCTGGTGATCTGCTCCTCGATCTCGACCAGCGCCCGCTCGGCGGCCTGGTCGAGCGCGGCGGTGGGCAGACTGAGCCCGGTCACCGCCTCGATCTGATGGATCAGCGCCAATGCGGCCTGCGGGTACTCCGAGCGCGAGAGGTAGTGCGGGACGTGCACCGCGAGACCGACGCCGTCCCGGCCGGCCTCGCCCAGCCGTAGCTGGATCAACGCGGCCGCGCTGCCCGGCACGTCGACGGTGCCGAACCACTGCGGGTGTCCCTCGACGAGCTCGGACCGGGTCCCGTGGATGGTCACGCCCAGCGGCCTGCTGTGCGGCACCGCCATCGGGATGGCGTTCAGCCCGACGGTCAGCGTCACCCCGAGCCGGTCGATGAGCTCTCCCACCGCGGCGGCGAAGCGCTCCCACTGCACGTCCGGCTCCGGTCCGCTGAGCAGCAGGTATGACGTGCCGGCGGTGTCGGTCAGTTCGTGCACCGCAAGCTCGGGTGTTGCGTAGGACGCCCAGTGGTCGCGCTCGAAACGCATGATCGGCCGGCGCGAGCGGTAGTCCACCAACTGATCGGCGTCGAACGTCGCCACCGGCGCGGAGTCCGGCTCGGGCAGCAGCTGGTCGACGACGAGGCCGGCGGCCCGTCCGGCGTCCACGAACCCGTCGAGCGCCAGCAGCATCACCGGCGCGGCGGGCGTCGGCTCAACCTCCACCTGGTACAGGTCGGCTGGATCCAGCACGAGCGCACCTCCCGAGAACCTGCTTGCTGCAACACCGTGTGCCCAGCAAACCATGCCCGAGCGCAGCGATCGGGAGCCGCCGACGCCGTGTGACCTTGCACTTTCAGCACATCAACTCTGGCTACCCGTCAGTAGCATCGAGCCCATGGACGACGCGGCCTACGTCGAGCAGGACGCGCTCGGGCTGGCGGCGCTCATCGCCGCAGGTGAGGTGAGCCAGGTCGAGGTGCTCGACGCCGCGCTCGCCCGCGCGGAGGCCGTCAACCCGCAGCTGAACGCGATCATCCTGCCGATGTACGAGCAGGCGAAGGCGCGCGCCGCCGAGCCGCTGAGCGGCCCGCTGGCCGGCGTCCCGTTCCTGCTCAAGGACCTGCTGCAGGACTACGCCGGCCTGCCGACGTCGGCCGGCAACCGGGCGCTGCGCACCGAGGTGGTGGCGCAGCACTCCGAGGTGGTCCGGCGCTGGCTCGACGCCGGCGTGGTGATCATGGGCAAGACGAACGTGCCCGAGTTCGGTGGCAAGGCGGTGACCGAGCCCGACGAGTTCGGGCCCACCCGCAACCCGTGGGACCTGCGGCGGACGCCGGGCGGGTCGTCCGGTGGCTCGGCGGCCGCGGTGGCCGCGGGCATCGTGCCGGCGGCAGGCGCCAACGACGGCGCCGGCTCGATCCGGAT
>JACDBJ010000103.1 GCA_013695005.1 Pseudonocardiales bacterium | reverse complement strand
CCCGGCGACCCGCCCGACCCCGACGTGCCGGTCTTCCCGCACGCCTACGGCGCCATCGCAACCCGCGCAGTCACTGCGGTGCTGCCCTACCTGCCAGGGCGGGACGGCTCGTTCGCCCCGCTGACCGACGTGCCCGACCGTGGCGACCTGCCCGGACGCTCGTGGTGGATCCCGTACGCCATGGCGCTGCGGCAGGCCAGCCGGATCGAGTGGGTCACCGGCGGCTTCGCTGTGCTCGCCGCCGGCACGCCGGAGTCCTTCAACCACAACCAGCTGGTGCTCGACGCGCTCGTGCCGGTCGAGGTGATGCTCGCCGAGGCCGATGACCTGCTCGGTGGGGCTGGTGTGCGGCATCGCGCTGTCACGCTGCGCCATCCCGACTCGGCCGGGCTCGCCGCGGAGCTGGCCGGGCGCGGCTTCCGGATCGACGAGACCGTCGTGATGGCCCGCCGGGCCGGGCCAGGCCATTCCGCTGACCGACCGGCACAGGCGGTGACCGAGGTCGAGGCCGAGCAGCTTCGTGCGTGGTGGGCCGAACGGACCCGCCGCAACAACGCAGACATCACGGCCGACGCCGTCGAGCAGCTCACCCAGCGCCGACTCGTTTCCGGCGAGGTGATCGACATGCGTTACCTCGCCGTCCGAGTCGACGGTGCCGTGGCGGCGGCTGCTTCGCTGGCGATCGACGGAGCCACCGCGTGGATCGACGCGATCGACACCGACCCGGCGCACCGTCGGCGCGGATATGGCGAGGCGGTGCTGCGCGGCTGCCTCGCCACCGCGGAGGCCGCCGGCTGCGACCTCGTCGTACTGGACGCCCTGGTCACCGACTGGCCGCGGGACTGGTACGCCCGGCGAGGCTTCACCGAGGTCGCCAACGCCTGGATGGCGATCCTGCTCGTCGCGGAATGAGCCGGCGGCACCCTGGGTAAAGATCGGTATCAGCAACGAAACGGGGGACCGGCAGCCGTGGTGGACCACCCACCGCGCAAGTTGGCTGGGCTCGGCGGCCGCTTTGATGGGCGCCGCCATCGCCCTGGCCAGCGTCGGAAGCATGACCGTCGCCGTCGTGTTCGCGGTAGTCGCACTGCTGTTCGCGTTCTACGGCCTGCAGGGCCGCGACCTCATGGGCCGCAAGCCCGACCAGCGCCGATCACCCTGACACCGACTCTGAAACGGGCAGCGCGCGCTGCGGCACCGGGCTGGAGACGGTGATCGCGCTGGTGGTCTGACCGTGCATCAGGAACCGGTCCAGGATCTGCTCCATCGCCTGCAGCGACGCGGCGTGCACCCGCAGCACGAAGCAGTCCTCGCCCGTGACCCGATGGCACTCGGTGACCTCCGGGGTGCGCTGGGCCAGCTCGCTGATCTTGGGCAGCTGCCCTGGTCCCGGTCGCACCCGCACCCACGCCATGACCGTGAACCCCAGGGCGCCGGGGTCGACGTCGAGCCGGTAACCGCGGATCACGCCGAGCCGCTCGAGGCGGGCGACCCGGCTCGACGCCGTCGGGGTGGACACCCCGGCGCGCCGGGCCAGCGCCGACTTGGACAGCCGCGGATCGTTGCTCAGCTCCACCAGCAGCCGGCGATCGACGTCGTCTAACAGGCCATCTTGCGAACCAGAGGATGAGGCGGTAGCGAGCTGCTGATCGGAAGACATCGAAGGCTCCTGCCATCTGAGCGGCAAGCCATCGGCCAGCCTCAGCCGCAATCCTATCCCCATGACAAGCACGCTCGGTCGGATCCTGACGACCCGGGTTCCACCGCAGGCCTACTTCGTCAACAGCGCGGTCTTCCACTACCTAGGCCCGGCGTTCGCGGTGCTGCTGTTCGCCAGGGTCGACGTCCTCGGCGTCGCATGGCTACGCATCGCGGCCGCCGCGGCGGTGTTCCTGCTCTGGCGGCGCCCGTTGCGGGTCTTCCGCGAGTCGAGCTGGCCGCAGCGCCGGCTGCTGCTTGCGATGGGTGTTGTGCTCGGCGCGATGAACGCGTGCTTCTACCTCGCCATCGACCGGCTGCCACTCGGCACCGTCGGAGCGATCGAGTTCCTGGGACCGATCCTGCTGGCCGCCCTCGGCGCCCGCACCCCGCGCAACGCGCTCGCGTTGCTCGGCGCGATCGGCGGGGTTTGGCTGCTCACCGAGGTCCGGCTGGAGGGCGAGCCGCTCGGCTACGTGTTCGCGTTCGTCAACGCGGCCGGCTTCATGCTCTACACGGTCATCGGCCATCGCCTTGCCGCCGACGGCGGCTCCAGCGGGATCGACCGGCTCGGCGCCGCGATGGTCATCGCCCTGATCGCCGTCAGCCCCATCGGCCTTGCCGAGGCCGCGGCGACTCTGACCCAGCCGTTGCTGTTGCTGGCCGGCATCGCGGTCGGCATCTGCTCCTCGGTGATCCCCTACGTCTCCGACCAGCTCGCCATGGCCCGGATGCCGCGCGCCACGTTCTCGCTCATGCTCGCGCTGCTACCGGCGACCGCGACGGCCATCGGCGCCCTGGTCCTTCGGCAGATCCCGTCGGTGACCGAGCTCGCCGGCGTCGCGCTGGTGATCACGGCCGTCGCCGTGCATCGGGCACCGGAGGCAGCCTAGCGCGCAACTCGCCTGTCCAACTCGCGCAACTCGCCGGTCCAACGCGCGCAACTCGCGGGTTAGGTGGCGTGGATGCGACCTGGGCGTTCGGCCAGGCGCGCGCCGCCACCGCCCCACTGCAGCGCCACCATCTCGGCGGCGATGGAGACCGCGGTCTCCTCGGGAGTACGGGCGCCAAGGTCCAGCCCGATCGGGCTGGACATCCTGGCCAGCTCGTCCTCGGTGACGCCGGCCTCGCGTAGCCGCTTCAGCCGGTCGGAGTGGGTGCGGCGCGAGCCCATGGCGCCGATGTAGCCGACCTCCGGCAGCCGCAGCGCCACCTGCAGCACCGGGACGTCGAACTTCGGGTCGTGGGTCGGCACGCAGATCACCGTGCGCCTGTCGATGCGGCCGGCCTCGGCCTCCGCCTCGAGGTAGCGGTGCGGCCACTCGACCACGACCTCGTTCGCGCCGGGGAAGCGCGACGCGGTGGCGAACACCGGCCGGGCGTCGCACACCGTGACCCGGTAGCCGAGGAACGAGCCGATCTTGGCCACTGCGGCGGCGAAGTCGATCGCGCCGAACACGATCATCCGCGGTGGCGGTGCGAACGACTCGACGAACACCTCCAGCCCCTCGCCGAGACGCTCACCCTCCACGCCGTAGCGCAGCATCCCGTTGTGGCCGGTCGCGAGCAGGCCCTGGCCGTCCTCGGCCACCACGCCGTCCAGCCGCGCCGAGCCGGTGCTGCCGTCGAAGCGCTCCGGCCAGATCACCAGCCGCCGGCCCAGCAGCTCGTCCGGGCCGGTCACGACGGTCGCCACCGCGACCGGTGACTCGGCGGCGACGGCCTTGGCGATCTGCTCCAGCTCGGGGAAGCTCCCCTTGTCGATCTTCTCGACGTAGATGTCGAGGATGCCGCCACACGTCAGGCCGACGGCGAACGCGTCCTCGTCGGACACGCCGTAGCGCTGCTGCACCGGCTTGCCGTCGCCGATGACCTGGGTGCCCAGCTCGTACACCGCGCCCTCGACGCACCCGCCGGACACGCTGCCGACCGCCTCGCCGTGCGGGCCGACGAGCATCGACGCGCCGGCCTGCCGCGGGGCCGACTTGAGCGTGTGGACCACCGTGGCCAGCGCGGCGGGCTTGCCGTCGCGCCACCAGCCCAGCAACGAGTCCAGAACGTCACGCATCGCGCACTACCTCCAGCAACCGCTCCAGCGTGGCCAGGCTGTGGCCGGCCAACAACTGGTCCAAGTGTGGCAACGCCGCGACAATTCCGCCCTGTACCGGGGCGTAGCCGTCCTTGCCGGCGTGCGGGTTCACCCAGATCAACCGGTGCGACAGCCGGCGCAGCCTGGCCAGCTGGTCGGCCAGCAGCTCCGGCTCGCCGCGTTCCCAGCCGTCGGAGAACACCACGACGACGGCGCGGCGGGCCACTCCGCGCTGCCCCCAGCGGTCCAGGAAGGCCTGCAGCACCTCGCCGAGCCGAGTTCCGCCGGACCAGTCCGGGATGGCCCGCCCGGCAGCGGCCAGCGCGAGCTCGGGGTCACGCTGGCGCAGCTCGCGGGTGACCCTGGTCAGCCGGGTGCCGAGGGTGAACACCTCGGTGGCGCCCGGCGCGCGGCGCAGCACCACGTGGGCGAACCGCAACAACGCGTCGGCGTAGGGCGACATCGAGCCCGAGACGTCGATCAACATCACGACCCGGCGCGGCCGCCTTGATCGGTTGCGGCGACGCAGCCCGGTCAGCTCACCGCCTGCTTCGAGCGCCGCGCGCAGAGTG
>JACDBJ010000077.1 GCA_013695005.1 Pseudonocardiales bacterium | reverse complement strand
GCCCCAACTGCAACGGCGCGGGCGTCGTCTACACGGACCTGGGGATGATGGCCGGGGTCGCCTCCACCTGCGAGGAGTGCGAGGGGAAGCGGTTTGACGCATCGGTCCTGGAGTACTCCTTCGGGGGCCGCGACATCAGCGAGGTGCTGGCGATGTCGGTCACCGAGGCGGAGGAGTTCTTCGGCGATGGCGAGGCGAGCACGCCGGCCGTGCACAAGGTCCTCGACCGGCTCGCCGATGTCGGCCTCGGCTATCTGACCATCGGTCAGCCGCTCACCACGCTGTCCGGCGGCGAGCGCCAGCGGCTCAAGCTGGCCACCCGCATGGCCGAGAAGGGCGGTGTCTACGTCCTCGATGAGCCGACCACCGGCTTGCACCTCGCCGACGTGGAGAACCTGATCGGCCTGCTCGACCGGCTCGTCGACTCCGGTAAGTCGGTCATCGTCATCGAGCACCACCAGGCGGTCATGGCGCACGCCGACTGGATCATCGACCTCGGCCCCGGCGCCGGGCACGACGGCGGCCGGATCGTCTTCGAGGGCACACCCGCCGACCTCGTCGCCGCCCGCGCCACCCTCACCGGCGAGCACCTCGCGGCCTATGTCGGCTGACCGAGGCCCTCGCGGACACCGTGAGACGGCATCACCGACGACGAGCTCCGCACCATCACCGAGATGATGGCTAAGGGCACCTACGCCGCCATCCTCCTGGCCACCAAGGACCTCGACGGCACCTTCGCGCGGCCTACAGGCCAGCGACGCCGAAGTCGTCCAGGAGCCGACCGAACAGCCGTACGGGGTTCGCGACTGCGCCTTCCGCGATCCCGCGGGCGCCCTCGTCCGCATCCAGGAGCTGCGCTAAGCCGTCCGGCGACCGCGCCATGACCTGCACAGCGGAACCACATCCGGGGCGCTCGGAACGCCCAAGGTTACGGGTCGACCGGTGGATCAAAGTGAGAGCGCCCAGGTAGTGATTGCGCGCTATGAAGGAACCTTCGCGATCAAGTGCCGATCGGAGGATCCTCCTTGCTGACCACCTGGCATCAGGACCTGTTCGCCGCGGTCGGCCGATGGCGGTGGCTGCACGCCCTGAATGACAGCGTGTCCGCGGTGACGCAGCCGTTGTACGACCGGTACCGGGACAACACGGCTGTCGAGCTGATGCACGGCGGCCGGTGGGCGGGGCACGCCCTGCACCCCGCGCTCAGTGATCTTCCGATCGGTCTGTGGTCAGGCGCCGTCGTGCTGGACGTGCTGGGCAAGGACGTCGCGGCGAACGGCAGCCGGGTGGATCCCGCGGGGGCGCTGAGCGCGGCCGGCCTGGTCGCTGCAGCAGGAGCCGTCGCGACCGGCGTCACCGACTGGAGCGTCAGTGACGGTGAAGACCGCCGGATGGGGCTGTTCCACGGACTGCTCAACCTTGCAGGCATGGCGCTGCAGGGCGCTTCGCTGGGCGCGCGACTCACCGGGCACCGTGGCTCGGCACGGGTGCTCAGCGCGACCAGCCTGAGCGTCACCTTGGCCGCCAGCTACTTCGGCGGACACCTCGTGCTGGGCCGGGCGGCGATGGTCAACCGCGTGGCGGGATTCACCGGACCATCCCGGTGGGTCCGCGCGATGCCCGAGGCGGACCTGCCGGAGAACACTCCCGCCGGGGTCGACGTCGAGGGCCGGCAGGTTCTGCTGCACCGCAGCAATGGAGAGCTGCATGCCTTGGACAACGTCTGCAGCCACGCGGCCGGGTTGCTCAGCCGCGGCGAGGTCACCGACTGCGTCGTGACGTGCCCGCTGCACGGGTCCCGGTTCGATCTACGTACCGGTCAGATCCTGCGCGGACCCGCCCAGCACCCCCAGCCGGTGCTCCCCACGCGGGTACGGAACGGCTGGATCGAGGTACGGGGCTCCAAGCCCCGATCCAGGGGTGCCCCAACGAAGGAGGACCAGCATGGCATGGGAAGCGGTAGCTGATCTAGACCAGCTGGAGGAGGGCGACATGATGTTGGTGGAGCTCTCCCAGCCGATCTGCCTCATTCGCCTCTACGAGGACGACGTCAGAGCGATCCACAACACCTGCACGCACCAGCAGCAGCAGCTGCACGAGGGCACCCTTCAGGACGACGACACGCTGGTCTGCCCTGCGCACGCGTCACGCTTCGACCTGGCGACAGGTGATCCGATCGGCATTCCGGCCGTCAAACCGATCCCGGTGTACGCCTGTAAGATCGAGGATGGCGCCATCTGGGTGGACATGGAACAGCAGCTCAACGACGCGGAGATCCCGCACAAGCCGTATCACTGAGTCGACGTCACCGCCGCAGTGATGTTGGCCTCGGCGGTCGCCTTGTCGACACCGAGCCCGGCAAGCACGCCGGTGCCGTCCTCGAGCTCCAGCAGCGCGAGCAGGATGTGCTCGGTGCCGATGTAGTTGTGGCCCATCCGCAGCGCCTCCCGGTACGTCAGCTCCAGCGCCTTGCGCGCCTGCGAGTCGTACGGGATGAGCTCGGGCACTTGCTCGGCCGCCGCCGGCAGCGTTGCGATCGCGGTCTTGTGGACGGCGTCCACCGCCACGCCCTGCGCGACGATCGCGCGGGCGGCGAGCGCGTCCGGCTCGCTCAGCAGCCCCAGAACCAGATGGCCGAGACAGATCTCCTCGTTGCCTGCGGCACGGGCTTCGTCCTGGGCCGCCGTCACGACGTTCCTCGCCCGCTTGGTGAACCGGCTGAATCCCTGGCTCGGATCGAGATCGGACGACTCACCGGAGGCCTTGGCGACGAAACGCTTCTGAGCGGCCTGCTTGGTGACACCCATGCTTCGGCCGATCTCCGTCCAGGATGCACCTGAGCGCCTGGCCTGGTCGACGAAGTGGCCGATCAGATGGTCAGCCACCTCGCCGAGGTGATCCGCCGCGATCACCGCGTCGGACAGCTGATCCAGTGCGTCGGAGTGCGCGCTCTTGATGACCTCGATCATGTCGTCCAGGCGAACCGGGTTCGTCATGCGTCAACCCTAGGTTGACAGATATCATTCCGTCAACCCCGAGTTGACGCGTAGTGTTCGGTCTCGCTCATGTCAGCCCCCGCCTCCCCCGACCCCGCACCGGACGTCGTCACCCGGCTTCGGAGGGCCGGCTGCGTCTTCGCTGAGGACGAGGCACGCCTGCTCGCCGCGGCGGCACAGACCCCCGCCGAGCTCGCGGCCATGGTCGACCGACGGGTCGCCGGGATGCCGCTGGAGCAGATCCTCGGTTGGGCGCAGTTCTGCGGCCTGCTGGTAGCCGTCGAGCCCGGGGTATTCGTGCCCCGACGCCGCACCCAGTTCCTCGTCCAGCAGGCCGCCGGTCTCGCTCTGCCGCACGCTGTGGTCCTCGACATGTGCTGCGGCTCGGGCGCGGTGGGCGCCGCGCTGGCCGTTGCCCTCAACCACGCCGAGGTGTACGCCGCCGACATCGACCCCACCGCCGTGCGCTGCGCCCGCCGCAACCTCGCGGCCGCCGGCGGCCAGGTCTACGAAGGCGACCTCTACGAGCCGCTGCCTGGGACGTTGCGGCGCCGGATCGACGTCATCGTCGCCAACGCGCCCTACGTGCCCATCGAGGCGATCGCGCTGATGCCCCCGGAGGCCCGCGACCACGAGGCACGCGTGGCGCTCGACGGAGGGGCGGACGGGCTCGACGTCCAACGGCGGGTGATCGCCGCAGCGTCGGAGTGGCTCGCACCGGGCGGGCACCTGCTGATCGAGACGAGCGAGCGGCAAGCGCCGCATACCGCCGAGGCGTTCGCCCGCAGCGGGCTGACCCCGCGGATCGCCAGCTCCGACGAGCTTGACTCCACCGTCGTCATCGGAGCCAAGCAGGCGCCGAACCGCTGACCTGCCGCGTCACTCGTCGGACGGATCGCTGACGATGTGGATGGCGGCCTCCTCGGCCGAGGCGGCTGCCCCGTCGATACCGACATCGGTGGCGTAGAGCTCCGAGTCGTCGTCGGAGGCGCCGCCCTGGTCAGGGGCGACGAGCCGTCCCGAGCGCGCAGTCCCGACCTCGTCGTCGAGCAGCTCGCCGTCGGTGTCGGAAGAGTCGCCGAGGCCGTCGCCGGCTCGCGTCGCACCGTCCGGGAGCTCGCGGGCGAGCCGGCCGTCGAGACTCTCGCCGTCGGCCTCCTCCTGGGCGGTGGTCCCAAAGTCATCCACTGCCCACGGCCGCTCGGCCGGTGAGTACCCTTCGTCCAGGGCATCGGCCACACCCCGGTCGTCGAGGCTGTCCTCGGGCTCGAGCAACCCGGAGTCGTTGCCGTCGCTCTCGTCGGGGCTAGTCATGCGTCCAAGCTTAGGCGCCCGCGCCACCCGCGTGCGGATCACCACGGCTGGACCACGCCTGCCACAGACGCGGGTAGACCGTGCCGCTGATGAGCAGCTCCGCGTGCGTTCCGGCCTCGACAGGCTGGCCAGCACCGCCAGACGAGTAGGACGACCAGGACGGCGACCGCGAGAGCGCGGTGGCGGCGCACGCCGGCGGGGAGCCGAGGACCAGCGGGCGGAGGGGACGCGCCGGCCGTCAGTGTCATCGCACAGCGGCCTCTCTCAGTCAGCCCGAATTAGGTTAGGCTACACTAATAACGTGTCATGGTGAGGAACAGTCCAAGCCGTCGAGCTGCGGGGGTCGTTGGGATTGAACACAAACCAGACCTGTCGTCCGCCCAAACCGCTGGCGGCGACCCGAGCACGGAGCATCACCGCAGGAACAGGACGCGCAACCGTCGTCGGGGCGGACATGCCGCCGGCGCACCCAGACCTCTACCGTCTGGCTCCTGACGGATCGGCGGCGCTGCTGCTGGCTGACGAGCATCCGCTGCATGCGGCGGTGGAGATGACGCCCTCGGGTGACCTCGCCGCGATGGTCGAGGTAGCCGACATCGCTCCGGTGCCGCTGCGTCAACCAGTTCGCGGGCTGCTCTGGATCAGCGGCTGGCTACAGGCGCTCGCCCCCGAGGACGCGCGATCGGCCGCGCTGTGGATCGCCGAGAAGCACCCGTCGGAGCGGCTGCTCGACCTCGGGCACTGCGCCAGCATCGTCTGGTTACGTCCGGCCTTCGTCGTGCTGGCCGACGCCGACGGAACAGCCATCCTCGGTCCAGGAGATATCGAGCAGGCCAGCCCCGACCCGCTGCGCACTCTCGAAGCCGAATGGCTGCGCCACCTCGACCATCGGCACCCCGACCTCCTCGAAGAGCTGGCCGGCAAGACCGCCGACTCACACCGGCGCGGCGGGCGCCAACGGCGGGTCCGCCCGCTGGGCGTTGACCGGCTCGGCCTGCGGCTACGAGTTGAGGACGCCGACCGCGACCGCGATGTGCGGCTGGCGTTCGAGCGCCCTGCGGACCAACCCGCTCAGCTCGCGATGGAGCTGAGCCGGCTGGCCGGCGGCCCACGCCTCACCGGATAAGGCGGACGTCGAGGCCGACGCCCTCCGAGCTCAGCTGCCGCCGTCGCCGGAGGAGACTGCGAACGCGCCGCCCATGATCGCGCTATACATGATCAATTGACGTCGTCGACCGCGTCCCCTACGGCGCCTCCCACCGGCCCCTCGCGCAGGAACGACTTGGCGCGCCGCTGCGCCCCCTTGCGGTGCTCTTTGGCCAGCGGCCCGTCGACGCCCCAGGACGTCTGATCCTTGCCGCTGTCCTCGTCGCGGGTGAGCAGGAACAGCTCCTCGTCCAACGTCAACTCAGGCATGCCATGGGGTTGCCCCATTTGACCGCCCGCGAACCGGATCGATCACCGCTTCCCCGCCCGGCGCTCCCAGCGCGTCGCTGATACGTTCCCCGCGCTGAAGGGTGTTGGCTGGGGGGTCGGCGATGGCGGGCGTAGTTGAACAGCGGGTAGAGCGGCGTCGACCGCGGCTGATGCGGGCCGGGTTCGCCGCGCTGGCGGCGGTCGGCATTGCAGTCACGGGCTGCACGGTGAATCCGGATCCGGGCGCGCAGCCATCCGTGGCCAGCATCGCCCCACCACCGTCGCCGGCGTGGCAGCCGTGCGGTGCCGGTCTGGACTGTGCCAAGGTCACCGTCCCGGTGGACTACGCCCAGCCAGCCGGCGCGACCCTGCAGCTCGGCCTGGTCCGCCATCGGGCTACCGACCTGGGCCGCCGGATCGGGATTCTGCTGGTCAACCCCGGCGGTCCCGGTGCCCCCGCCAGCCAGCAGGTCCAGTCGATCGTCGCGCCGGCGCAGCCCGGCGTGGCGCCGCCGTTCGGCCCGGAGCTGGTGGCCCGCTACGACTTCGTGGGGATGGATCCGCGGGGCGTCGGCGCAAGCGGGCAGGTCCGCTGCCTCTCGGACGCCGAGCGCGAGGCGAAGCTGGCCGGCGACCTCAACCCCAGCCTCCCGGCCGGCCTGCCCAGGCCTGAGCTCGAAGCCGAAGCTCGAAAGTTCAGCGAGGCATGCGGCCGGTCCAACGACCGTGCCCTGCTCGCCCAGCTGTCCACCGACAACGTCGCCCGCGACATGGACCAGGTGCGCGCCGCGCTGGGCGAGGAAACGATCAGCCACCTCGGGACGTCATACGGCACTCTGCTCGGCGCGACCTACGCGACCCTGTTCCCCAAGCGGGTGCGACACATGGTGCTCGACGCCCCGGTGCATCCGGAGCGCTGGCAGCAGGATCCACTCGCGGCCAGCCTGGACCAGGCGGTCGGCGGTGAGCAGCTGCTGCAGCGCTACTTCGAGACCTGCCAGGCCGAGGGCCCAGCGTGCCCGTTCGGCGCCGGCCGGCCCGCCGAGGCGTTCGACGCGCTGGTCAAACGCCTGGAGGCGCAACCGTTGCCGACACCGGCCGCGGGGAACGTCCCCGCCGGGAAGGTGGACGGCGCTATCGCGCTGCTCGCCGCCCGGGTCGCGATGTTCAAGCCGCAGCTCTGGCCGGTCCTGACCCTCGGGCTGGTGGCCGCCGAAGCCGGAAACGGCACGTTGCTCTACAGGCTGGCCAACGCGTTGGCGCGCGATCCTGACGGCAAGCCGAGCGGGCTGGAGGAGGCCAACGCCAGCGTCAACTGCCTGGACCGGGCCGTCCCCCAGGACGTCGCGGCGCATGACCGCAACGCCGAGCAGACCGCGCAGCAGGCCGCGCGTTTCGGCAACCTGTCCAGCTACGTCCTGCTGGCCTGTGCGTCGTGGCCGGCGCAGAACCCCGACCGCTACCTCGGTCCGCTGACCGGCGCCGGCGCGGCCCCGATCCTGGTGGTCGGCGGACGGGAGGATCCGCAGACGCCCTACCCGTGGGCGCAGGCGATGGCCGACCGACTGGAGTCGGGCGTGCTCCTGACTCGCGACGGGGTCGGGCACGGCGCGTACGGGTCCAGCGGTCCGTGCATCAACGACGCCGTGCGTTCCCTGCTGTCCGGGCAGGCGCCTACCGACGGCACGACCTGCCCGCAGGTACCTGCCGCTTCGGCGAAGCCACCGACCGGCGGCTAGGACGGCTAAGCCTTGCGGAACCGGGCGTCGAACAGGCAGTAGACGCCGTAGCACGCAACCCCAGCGGCGAGCAGCAGGAGCAGGTACGGCCCGTAGGGCTGCCCGGCGAGCGTCTTGAGCCCGGCGTCGAGCCCGACCTGTTGTTGCGAGTCGTTGCGGAACGCCGCGATCAGCAGCAGCACGCCGATGGTCGCGAAGGCGAACCCGAGCGCCGGGAAGCCGATCTGACCCAGCCGGGTCGCCACCCGAGCGGCGCGCGCGTCCGCCTCGCTCAGGTCGAGGTCGGAGAGGAAGGACTTGTTGATGCCGCGGTAGATGAGAACTGCCGCGACCACGAGGACACCCACGCCGATGGCGCCGACGAGGCCGCGGCCGCCGATCCCGAACAGGCTCGTCGGCGCCGTCGACTTCTCCGGAGCGTCCCCGCCGGCGGCGGCGATCTTGCCGGCGCTGTAGGCGAGCACCCCGAATGCGATCGCCTCGGCCACGTGGATCACCCGACGCCACAGCCGTCGACCCGGCGCGCTGACGGAGCGGTCGCCCCAGATGGCCTCCGCCAGCTGCCAGACAACCATCGCAACCAGACCCACCGCGATCAACCAGAGCAATGCCGCACCTGCCCCTGCTGCGGCGAGCGTCTCCAACGCGCCGGCCTTGTCCGCGTCCCCGCCCTGCCCGAGCGCCACCTGCACGGCGAGCGCCGCCACGAGCAACCACACCACGCCGTACGCCACAAGCCCGGCACGGGCCAACGCCCGAACCGGCTTGCTCTCCGCGGCCTCCCGGACCTGCTCGCTGGCTTCTTCGACAGCCATACCGCCTCCTCGAGCCAGCCAGCAGCCTGACTCATCGCCCGGCGCAGCGCCAGACGGCCGAATGGCGGCAGCTAGTCGCCGAACAGCTTGCCGACCTGCGTAATGATCGTCAGCACCGAGAGGATGCCGAACAGCAGGAACGACCAAGCTACGCAGGTGACCAACCGCCAGAGCTAGATTTCCGGTAGCGGAGTGTCGAGAACCCCTCGTCGGTTCCGACCCAGTCCCGAACGGCGCCCGACCCCGAGGCGTCGAGACAGGGAGATGACCATGAAGTACATCCTGATGATGTTCGGTGACCAGGCCAGCATGATGGAGACGCGCTCGGTCGAGTGGATCAAGGAGATGATCGAGTTCATGGGCACGGTCAACGACGACCTGACCAACGCCGGCGAGCTGGTCTCCGCCGAGGGCCTCGCCGACGCATCCCAGGCCAAGACCGTCCGCTACGACGGCGGCATCGCGGTCCCTTCCGACGGGCCATTCGCCGAGTCCAAGGAGTCGCTGGCCGGCTACTGGATCGTGGACGTCGAGAGCGAGAAGCGGGCGCTGGAGATCGCGACGCACATCGTGGACTTCACCCACGGGCCGCTCGAGGTGCGCCAGATCGCGGACGCCCCTCCTGAGTACTGAGATCAGGGAGGTGGAGGGCCTGCTGCGCGAGCTCGTGCCGCAGGCCCTCGCCGTGCTCGTCCGGCGGCATGGCCAGTTCGACGCGTGCGAAGACGCCGTGCAGGAAGCGCTGCTCGCCGCAGGCGTCCAGTGGCCGCGCGACGGCATCCCGGTCAGCCCGCTGTCGTGGCTGGTGGCGGTGGCGTCGCGCCGCCTGATCGACGAGTGGCGCAGCGAGAGCGCGCGACGTCTTCGGGAGAGCACGGCCGCCGCGCTCGCGCCGGCGACGCCGACACCGGTGCCCGGCCAGGACGACACCCTCATGTTGCTGTTTCTGTGCTGCCACCCATGGCTGTCGGCGCCGTCGCAGCTCGCGCTGACGCTCCGGGCGGTCGGCGGCCTGACCACGGCCGAGATCGCCAGCGCGTTCCTGGTCCCCGAGGCGACCATGGCCCAACGCATCAGCCGCGCCAAGCAGCGCATCAAGAGCACCGGCACCTCCTTCGACATGCCGCTGGGCTCCGAGCGCGTGGAGCGCCTCGGCGTCGTGCTCCAGGTGCTCTACCTGATCTTCAACGAGGGCTACACGGCCAGCTCGGGGCCGCAGCTGCAGCGCACCGACCTCACCAGCGAGGCGATCCGGCTCGCTCGCCTGCTACACCGGCTGGTGCCCGCCGAGGGCGAGGTCGCCGGCCTGCTCGCCCTCATGCTGCTCACCGACGCGCGGCGGGCGGCCCGGACGCACCCCGACGGGACTCCGGTCCAGCTGGCCGAGCAGCGCCGCGAGCTCTGGGACGCCGGCCAGATCCAGGAAGGCACCACCCTCATCGACCGCACGCTCGGCTCCGGGCCGCTCGGTCCGTACCAGGTGCAGGCCGCCATCGCCGCGGTGCACGACGAGGCGCCCGAAGCCGACGCGACCGACTGGCCGCAGATCCTCGCGCTGTACGAGGTACTGGAGATCGCCACCCCTGGCCCGGTCGTCACCCTCAACCGGGCGGTCGCGCTGGCCATGGTGCACGGGCCGCGGGCCGGCCTCGCCCTGCTCGGAACCCTCGACGCCGACGAGCGGATGGCGCGCAACCACCGGCTGGAGTCGGTCCGCGGCCACCTGCTCGAACTCGCCGGGGACGCCGAGGCCGCGCGGCAGTACTACCAGCGGGCGGCGCGGATGACGGCCAGCGTGCCGGAGCAGCGCTACCTCTCGCTGCGGGCGGCGCGCCTTGCCGAGCCGGATGAGGGCGCGCCGCCGCCATCATGACGACCCACCGACCGCCATCAGCTGTGTCGGAGGCGATGATGATTCTCGTCGTGTGGGAACGGGATGGGACTGGGGTCGTCGGCGTGGTATTTGTTGGGTGTCGATCCATTTAGGTGGGATGAATTCGGGGTGGCCGTGGTGTATTCGGACCGCCCATCCCGGATGGTGGAGCAATCGGTGATGGAATCGACACAGCATCACCAAGTTGTCGAGGTTTGTAGGGCCGCCGAGTTCCCATTCGAGGATATGATGCACCTCGCACCACGATGGTTGTCGGTCGCAGCCGGGGAACGCACAGCCCTGGTCGCGGACCACCACGGCCCGGCGTAGGTGCGCAGGCACGGTGCGCATCGCCCGGCCGATATCCACCGGCTGGCCGTGCCCACCGAGCACTACCGGGATGACCCGGGCATCGCAAGCCAACCTGCGCAGCTCGCTCGGGGTGAGCGGCCCGGTGTCCAGCACCGCACCCCTGCCGTGACCTTGCAGCTCGGTCAGGCTGACGGTGACGGACAGGTGCGGCCGTTCGCTACCGACGCTGGGTGTGTGGCCGTGATCGAGGCTGTACAGGCAGACCTCGGCCAGGGCGTCGGCCTGGCGCTCCCCGAGGCTGCGGGTGTCCCCGGCGGTGGTGGGCCGGGTTAGCGCCGACAGCGCGGTGGCCAGCGCATCAAACGTCGGCGCGTCGAGCACACCTTTGATGCGGCCACCGGCACCGGCCGGGTTGCGGGTCAGGTGCAGCTCGTTGAGCTGCGGCAACTCCCGATCGTCGGGTTCCGGCCCGTCCTGATCCAGCAGGGTGATCAGGTCCCGGGCCAACCCCGCCAACTCGCGCGGCCGGTACATCTTGGCGTGCTCAGCCAACTGTTCTTCGACCCCGGCCCAGCCCTGCGGCGTGAGCCGCTCGGCGGCTGGGGTGCCCAGCGCGTCGGTGATCACTTCCACATGGCGCAGGCTGGTTTGACCACCGGCGAACACCACCGCGGTGGCCGGCAACCGCGGCGGGCACACCTGCCCGTCCAACGTGCGCCGCTGCGCCACCTGCTCGGCCACCTTCAGCCGCCGCGTCGCCAGGGCGACATCGCAACCCAGCAGATCGGCCACGGCGAAACCAGGGCGGGTGTAACCACGCTCGGTGAACACCCCGTCGGTGTCCAACCCGGCGATCAACTCCACCGACAGCTGCTCCAACTGCCGGGTCAACGACTCACACACCCCAAGCGCCGCAATGCGCGTATCACCATCAGCCGAGGAATCCGACGCAGCCCGCAACGCCGCAATACCCTCCACCAACAAATGGCGGGCGTCGCCGAGTGGGCTGCTGGCCATGACTCAATTGTGGCAACCCACCCCGACAACTCAAGCCCAGCCAAGCCGCCTGTGGACAATTGCACCGAATTATTTTGGTTGCGTTTTGCAAATAGCGGCCAACGTCCCGACCTGAGAGCCCAACCCAATGCAGACAACAACTCAACCGGCCGTCCAGGCTTCTCTGGAGCTCGCCGTCGAACGCGCGACCGGCCCGGATCACCGGCTCAGCCGGCTCCGCTCCGGTAGAGCGCCCGGTTGCGACGCCGGGCGTAAGGCATGTAGCTGTACTTGAGGATCAGGCGCACCGGCAACGGCAGCATCGCCATCAGCTCGGCCAGCTCCGCCGGGTTGGCCTCCACCGCGCTGTGCCCGTACGCGATCTTGCGTTGCAGGCCCGACATCTTGGCCTCCGCCTGGTTGCCCACGGTTTGCCACTCCTGCGACGTGATGTGCTCGCGGAGCAGTGGCAGCGCGATGCGCTCCTCGTCGTCGATGTGTTGGTTGATCAACGCGTTCAGATCGTCGAGCAAGGAAGCGCTGCGCTCCAGGGTCTTGTA
>JACDBJ010000063.1 GCA_013695005.1 Pseudonocardiales bacterium | reverse complement strand
ACCTCGGCGCGTCGGGCGTCTACCTTCGCCAGCTCTGCGACCTGCGCCGTGGCGGCCTGCTGCGCCCGCCCGACCGCCGCGTCGGCCTCGTCCTTGGCGTCCAGTGCGGCTGCCGCCTTGGTCACGGCCTCGTCGCGGGCGGCCCGCGCGGTGGAGTCGGCGTTGGCCTTGCCGACCCTGGCGCGTTCCAGGGCGTCCAGCGCGGCGAGCTGGTTCTGCGCGATGACATCGTTGAACTGGGCGCGGTCGACCAGGTCGTCGGGCCCGGTGGCGCCGACGAGCAGCCCGAACGGGCCGGAGTCGACGCCCTGCTGGTATGCCGCCGAAGCGAACTCGTCCAGCCGGACCCTGGCCGCCTCGATCGCGGCGGTCGCGGCATCGGTCTCCACGCGCGCGGAGTCCACCCGCTGCTGCGCGGCGGCGGCCGCGTCCTGACTGATCTGCACGTCCACTAGCGCCTTGTTGGCCTCCTCCCGCTGTTCGCCCAACTGGACCTGGAGCTCGTCCTCCCGCTGTTCCAGCTTGGCCAGCTCACCGGTCAGCCGGCCGATCTCGCCTGCCTTGGCGGCGACGTCGGCCCGGCTGCCCTGCAGGTCACGATCGCTGGGGTTGGGCGGTGGGGTCGGCGGCTGCGCCAGCGCGGGGGCCGTCCCGAGGAACGCGACGAGCACGGCGGCCAGCGCGACCAGCACGACGGCGGCACGCCGGACCCCGCACCAGCCCACGCCGAGATCGGTCCACCGCCCACCCACCCGGTCCGCTCCCGCCTACTCGAGACACATGCCTGCTGGACGGACCGACTCTGCCACTTTCACCACACCAGAGCCATCAGACACTCAGGCGCCGCTGGCAACTTCAGTCACATGAGGAACAGTAATGCACAGCACCGCCCCGATCGACCGCAGTTTGGATCCAAACGGCGCTTCTCAGCGGCCACGAGACCGCAGTTTCGCTCCAAATGGCGCTCTCCCGCCTCGGGGCGGGGCTAGGCGTCGAGAACGGCGAGGACCTCTGCCCGGGTCGGCGGCGGGCGGCCGGCCTCGCGGGCCGTCACGGCAACCACCTCGGCGAGCCAGTCGTAGGGCGACAGCGGCGAGTGGCCGCTCTCCTGGAACGGCGCCGTGGAGCGGAAGTACCCGCGGTCGGCCAGCACCAGCAGCCGAGCCCGCCACCGGTGGCCCGCGGCCAGGGCGGCCGCGGTGTGCGCCAGCCCCCACTCCGGCCCGAGGTTCTCCGCGGCGGCGATGCTGGCACGGAAGTCGCCAAGCAGGTAGGACAGCTCGGCGGCATGCCCCGCGGTCGCCGGAGCGTCGCGGCCCTCGTCCAGCGCCTGCTCGAACCATGGCTTGGCGGCATCGGGGTCGCCGGCGAGGTAGACGAGGCCGCCGAGCCGGCCACGGGTGTAGGCGTCACCGTGACCCGGCTCCTCGACGCATTCGAAGAGCTGCTCGGCGGCCTTCCAGAACAGCTCGCGCGCCTTCTCGACGTCGTCGAGCCAGAGGTGCGCACGGGCAAGCATCTCCAGCGGATAGTGCGACGGGCTCAGGGCTACCTGGCCCGCCGCGTAGCGGCGACCGGCCTCCAGCTCGGCCCGGGTGAAGCCCACTGGAGCACCCTCTCACGGCCTGCCCGACCGTGGCACCGAGGTGATGGATCATGGTCCGACTCGTATCCTGTAGCCATAGCAGGACAGGCGTACGGCTTGGCTGGGTCCCCGCGACGTGCAACGACCCGTGCGTCACACTCTGACCAGGTACTGCGGCCGGCCCGCCGAGGAGATCCCCGTGAACAGCACAGACAGCTTCGGAGCCAAGGGCAGTCTCGACGTCGGCGACGCCACCTACGAGATCTTCCGGCTCGCCGCAGTTGACGGCGCCGACCGGCTGCCGTACAGCCTGAAGGTTCTGCTGGAGAACCTGTTGCGCGCCGAGGACGGCCGCGACGTCACGGCGGACCACATCCGGGCGCTGGCCGGCTGGGTGCCGGGCGGCGAGCCGCGCACCGAGATCCAGTTCACCCCGGCACGGGTGATCATGCAGGACTTCACCGGGGTGCCGTGCGTCGCCGATCTGGCCGCCATGCGTGAGGCGATCGCCGAGCTCGGCGGCGACCCGGGCAAGGTCAATCCGTTGGCCCCGGCCGAGCTGGTGATCGACCACTCGGTGATCGTCGACGTTTTCGGCCGAGCGGACTCGCTGCAACGCAACATGGAGATGGAGTACCGGCGCAACCGCGAGCGCTACCAGTTCCTGCGCTGGGGCCAGGGGGCCTTCGACGAGTTCAAGGTCGTACCGCCGGGCACGGGGATCGTGCTCCAGGTGAACCTGGAGCACCTCGCCAAGGTCGTCATGACCAGGGACGGGGTGGCCTACCCGGACACCGTGGTCGGTACCGACAGCCACACCACGATGGTCAACGGACTGGGCGTGCTGGGGTGGGGCGTCGGCGGGATCGAGGCCGAGGCCGCCATGCTCGGCCAGCCGGTGTCGATGCTGCTCCCCCGCGTGGTGGGCTTCAAGCTCACCGGCGAGATCCCGCCTGCGGCCACGGCCACCGACGTCGTGCTCACCATCACCGAGATGCTGCGGGCGCACGGCGTGGTCGGCTCCTTCGTCGAGTTCTACGGGCACGGTGTCCCCGCGGTGCCGCTGGCCAACCGCGCCACGATCGGCAACATGAGCCCGGAGTTCGGCTCGACGTGCGCGATCTTTCCGATCGACGCCGAGACGCTGCGCTACCTGCGGCTGACCGGGCGGTCTGACGAGCAGCTCGCCCTCGTGGAGACCTACGCGCGGGAGCAGGGGCTGTGGCACCACCCTGATGTCGAGGCGGAGTACTCCGCGACGCTCGAGCTCGACCTGTCGACCGTGGTCCCGTCGATCGCCGGCCCGAAGCGGCCGCAGGACCGGATCGCGCTGACCCAGTCCAAGGACTCGTTTCGGGAGGTGCTGGCCGACTACGTCGACCCGGAGTCGGTGAACTCCGATGTCGACGAGTCGGGCGCGGAGTCGTTCCCCGCCAGCGACCCACCCGCGCACAGCGGTGACGACGCCGGCGGCGCGCCGCGGCCGGCCGTGTCCGCCGCGAACGGTGCCGACGGCCGCTCCAGCAATCCGACGTCGGTCACGATGGCCGACGGCCGCAGCTTCGAGCTCGACCATGGTGCGGTGGTGATCGCGTCGATCACGTCGTGCACGAACACCTCCAACCCGTCGGTGATGATCGGCGCCGCGCTGCTGGCCCGCAACGCGGTCGAAGCGGGCCTGGCGGTCAAGCCGTGGGTGAAGACATCGCTGGCGCCGGGTTCCCAGGTCGTGACCGACTACTACGAGCGCGCCGGCCTGTGGCCCTACCTGGACAAGCTGGGCTACAACCTCGTCGGCTACGGCTGCACGACGTGCATCGGCAACTCCGGCCCGCTGCCCGAGGAGATCTCCGCGGCGGTCGCCGCCGACGACCTGGCCGTCGTCGCCGTGCTGTCGGGCAACCGCAACTTCGAGGGCCGGATCAACCCCGACGTGAAGATGAACTACCTGGCCAGCCCGCCCCTGGTGATCGCATACGCGCTGGCCGGCACGATGGACTTCGACTTCGAGACCGAGCCGCTGGGCACCGGAAGCGACGGCCAGGAGGTGTACCTGCCCGACATCTGGCCGTCGGCGCAGGAGGTCGAGCAGGTGGTCGAGTCGGCCATCAGCAAGGAGATGTTCACCACCGACTACGCCGACGTGTTCCACGGCGACGAGCGGTGGCGCTCGTTGCCCACCCCGCAGGGCCAGATCTTCGAGTGGGACCCGGACTCCACCTACGTGCGCAAGCCCCCGTACTTCGAGGGGATCGCCGCGCATCCGGAGCCGGTGACCGACATCGCAGGTGCGCGGGTGCTGGCGCTGCTGGGCGACTCGGTCACCACCGACCACATCTCCCCCGCCGGCTCGATCTCGCAGGACTCCCCGGCCGGCGTCTACCTGCGAGAGCACGGGGTGCAGCGCGCGGACTTCAACTCCTACGGCTCGCGGCGTGGCAACCACGAGGTGATGATCCGCGGCACGTTCGCCAACATCCGGCTGCGCAACAAGCTGCTCGACGACGCGGACGGCAAGGGTGTGGCCGGCGGGTTCACCCGGGACTTCACCGCGCACGGCCAGCAGGAGATGATCTACGACGCGGCGCGGCACTACGCCGAGGCCGGCGTGCCGCTGGTGGTGCTCGCCGGCAAGGAGTACGGCTCCGGGTCCTCGCGGGACTGGGCCGCCAAAGGCACGTCCCTGCTCGGGGTTCGGGCCGTGATCGTCGAGTCCTACGAGCGGATCCACCGGTCCAACCTGATCGGGATGGGTGTGCTGCCCCTTCAGTTCCCGGACGGGAGCAGCGCGGCCGACCTCGGCCTCGACGGCACCGAGACCTTCGACATCAGCGGCATCACGGCGCTGAACGACGGCGAGCGGCCCCGCACGGTGCGGGTCGTGGCACGCCCCGACGGCGGCGGAGAGCCGATCGAGTTCGACGCCGTCGTGCGCATCGACACCCCCGGCGAGGCGGAGTACTACCGCAACGGCGGCATCATGCAGTACGTGCTGCGCCGGATGCTGGCCCAGCGGTAGCCGGGTGCTCAGCGTCCTCATCGGCCTGGTGGTGGCAATCGGGGCAGTGGTTCAGGGCGTGGTCGGCTTCGGGATGGCGCTGATCGCTACGCCGCTGCTGGCCCTGCTCGACCCGGCGCTGGTGCCGGTGCCGCTGCTGCTGCTGTCGTCGGTGCACTCGGTGCTGACGCTCGGCCGCGAGCACCGGCAGGCTGACTGGCACGCCGACGGAGCCAGGCTGCGGGCGACCATGGGCGCCTACTTCGTCATCTGCTCGATTCTCTCGATCGTCGGGCTCGCCACCGCCGGCGCGGTGACCACCGAGGCCATGCAGGCCGCCGCCGTGCTGTTGCCGTTCATGCTGGCGGGTTTCCTGCTGTCCGGGCCGGTGCGCCGGGTGCTCGACGCGGGGTGGATCCGGCCGACGGTGCTAGCGGTCTCCGGCGTCAGCGCCGTTGCGCTGCTGGTGAAGGCTCTGATCTGACTCCCCGATCCGGGGCGTGACCGCGCACGACGAGGTCGTCGAGCAGATGCTGGGTGGCGTGCGCTACGGCGCTGACCGCTTCCTCGAACGCCGCCTGGTTGTGCGCCGCAGGGGCCCGGAAACCAGAGATCTTCCGGACGTACTGCAACGCGGCAGCCTGCACGTCCTGGTTGGTCACCGCCTCGGTGAACGGCGGGCGCAACGTCTTGATACTGCGGCACACCAGGATCAACCCCTCCCTGCACGACTGTTGTCCAGGCCTGCTAGTCATACTCCACGTTAGCTAGAGATACCCGGGACCGCGTCGACTCGTTGGGGCTGGAGAGCTCGCTGTGCACGGGCGCGACGGGTCGCGAGGACTGGGCACTACGCCCATTGCCTGCCGTACTTCAAACGGCTCGAGAAGTCGCTGGCGCACGGTGACAGCGAGTTCCGCGGCAACGACGGCCCCAGATCCTGGAGCGTGCGCCGGCGGATCACCCGTTGTTTCAGGCGTTCTTCAGTGCCGCGCAGCAGGCCGGCTACTCCCTCACACCCGACACAACGGTGCTCAGCAAGAGGGCTTCGCCCCCTTCGAGCGGATGATCAGCCGCGGTCGGCGCTTCTCGGCCGCGCGCGCCTACGTGCATCCGGTCAAGTCCCGCCGCAACCTCGACGTTCGGTATCGGGTGCTCGTCACGAAGATCGACTTCGAGGGCACGCGGGCAACCGGCGTGACCTACCGCGGTACCAACGGCGCCGAGCACCGAGTGCGAGCGGCCGAAGTCATCCTGTGCGGCGGAGCGTTCAACTCCCCCCAGGTGCTCCAGCTGTCCGGGGTCGGTGACGCAGACCAACTCAAGGCGCTGGACATCGCGCCGGTGCAGCACCTGCCCGGAGTGGGCGCCAACTTGGAGGACCACCTCGCCGTCCAACTGCAGCACGCCTGCACCCAGCCCATCTCGATGCTCGGCACGAAGAGCAAGCTCGACTGGCCGAGGATCGGCCTGCAATGGCTCGTGGGGCGCCGAGGTGACGGCGCAACCAACCTGTTCGAGGCCGGCGGATTCATCCGTAGCACCGACGAAGCCCAATACCCCGACGTGATGGTGGTTCTCGCGCCGTTCGCGAGGCAGTTCGACCCGGACAAGCAGGTCGAGGGGCCTGGTTACCTGATGTGCGTCGACACGCTGGTTACCGAAGGCCGGGGCACTGTGAAGATCGCCAGCACCGATCCGACTGCGTACCCGAAGATCCAGTTCAACTACCTCGAGTCAGAGCGGGACCGCCGCGACTGGGCGACCGCACTGCGGATCGGCCGCGCGATCCTCGACCAGCCCGCATTCCGAGAGTTCGACGGCCGGGAGGTCGTCCCGGGGCCAGAGATCCAGACCGATGAGGAACTGGTGGACTGGGTAGCGCGGACCGGCCAGACCGGTCTGCATCCGACGAGCACCTGCCGGATGGGGGACGGCGAAATGGCTGTCGTGGATCCGATGTCGATGCGGGTCCACGGCATTGACGGCTTGCGAGTCGTGGATGGGTCGGTCTTCCCCTCGTGCACCAATGCCAGTACGTACTCCCCGGTCATGATGGTGGCCGAGAAGTCAGCCGACGTGATCCTCGGAAACACCACTCGCGCCTCTGCATCCATCCTCCGACGTCGGCTCACGTCAGCGCTAAGGAGGCTAAGGAGACGGCCGGACCTCGATGGCGCGCATCCCGTCGGCGGAGCGGCCGTTCGCGGTGGCCTGCTGCGCCCGCACGGAGAGCTGTTGGGCACGGCGCTGGCCGCGAATGCGAGCCATCACCGTGAGCGTCACGGCCAGGATGGCCCCCTCGATCAGCAACACGATGCCGAGCTTGATGATGACGACCTCGATGAGGCTCCTGGCGTCCACGTCCTTCGTGGAGACCAACGCCACCAGACCGAGAGACACCAGCAGGAACAGGGCGGCCAGCAGCTGGCTCAGCGAGCGCGCCGGCTTCTCTTCCTCGAATACCTCGTCCAGAAAGCCCTCGCCCGCGCGGATGAGAATCTGTGCCACGACGAGCGTGATTGCGGCACCGAACGCGAGCACGAGCACGTAACCGCCGACGTCACCGTCCATGGCACGTGAGATACCCGATTCGCGGCTCCGCTACACCAGGCACTACACCAGGCGTTCTGGCGAGTCGCCGGTAGTCTTGGAGCGATGCAGGAGGCTTACGCCGCGGGGGTGACACAGGAGCTCGAGCGGCCGGTGGCGGGCGCCGCAAGCACCCAGAGCTTGTTCGTCCCGCTCACCGAGCAGCTGGCCAATGTCCGGCGCTGGAACGAAGACCTCGAGTGGGGGTTCTCCGAAGCGGACTTCGACGCCATCGACCTCACCGAGAGCCACCACAGCCAGCCGCTCGTTGCCGACGTGATCGTCCCTTACCTCGACGACATCTACCTCGGCGACGACGAGGACTTCATGGATGGCGTCCGGCACACGTGCGACGAGCTGTGGTCACTCGCGGCTGCACAGCAGGCCTACGCCTGGTGCTTCGACTGGCTGTGGGCCGAGTACGACGGCCGCCGCAAGCCGGTGCGGCTGCTCCCCGGTATCGAGCACCGTCCAGGTATCCGGCGGGTGGCGGTCGACCTCGGCGCGCACTGGCGGCCGAGCCGGCACATCCGGCCCGGGCAGATCCGAGGCGTCAACTCCGCGCACGCCGAGGTCCTCGCCGCTGCGGCGCACTTCCCCCAGTGGGCGGCGGCCATGGACGGCAAGCGGGTCCCGTTCGTCTGGATCAGCGGCTATCAGGTGACGTGGCCGCCGCAGCCCGAGTCGGTGCAGAGCCGGCTGCTCTCACTGGCCTTCGTCCGCTACCGGCATTCGCTGAGCCTCACCGTCGACTGGGCCGAGCACTCGCATCAGGGTTTTGCCTCGCCCGTCGTCCTTCCCTGACCGTCAGCCCGCGATGAGCTTCGGCGGCCTCGTCTAGTACCTGGGCGAGGATGCGCCCTCGGCGCGGGTCGAGCCGGTGCGACCGCCGCCGGTGGCGGGCAGCGGCCGTGCGATGTCTTCCAGCGACATCCGCTCCGCGGCGACACCGAACAAGATCGCCACAACGCCATTCGAGGATCCAGACGACTCCGAGCGCAGTCACCAGCCGGTTGTGGAATGGAGACCAGGGCAGGCGGTCCAGCCGCGCCGGGATGAGGCTTCTGAGGACCCCGGTATCGGAGGCTGGCGCCGCCATTCTCACCACTCCATTCGGTGGGTGCTGCACTGCGGTTGACGCTTAGTGCCCAAAACGTCTCGGGACAATGCGCAGTCGATCGACGGCTCCCGGCCGGAGCGCCTCGGTTGGGACGTTCAGCCGTTGCGGTGCATCGAGACGGCGTAAGAACCGCCCGCGGCGTAAGGCTGGCGGTCCCAGGTCGCGAACCGCGCGTCGAGCCGCAGATCGGCGGCCGCGCACCAGCCGTCGTAGTGTGCAAGGCTCGGCCAGCCGGGCCGGAGCTGGAAGCCGGCCACGAGCCGGCCGCGCGGCGCGAGGTGTCTGGCGCACGCCAGCACGGCGGCCTGCCTGCGGC
>JACDBJ010000287.1 GCA_013695005.1 Pseudonocardiales bacterium | reverse complement strand
AGCGACACCGTGGCACGGCTGCGCACCCACCTGGCCGACGACCTCGACACCCCCACGGCACTGGCCGCGGTCGACGCCTGGGCCAGCCAGGCGCTCGAGCGCCGCGGCCGCGACCAGGATGCCGGCGCGCTGATAGCCACCGCGGTCGACGCGCTGCTCGGGGTGAAGCTGTAATGGCGCAGAACGTGCTCGGCGGCGAGCTCGCGTCGTGCAGCACCGACCCGTTGACGGGCTTCTACCGCAACGGCTGCTGCGACACCGGCGGCGAGGACATCGGGGTGCACACCGTGTGCGTGCGGGTGACGGCGGAGTTTCTGGAGTTCAGCCAGCAGGCCGGCAACGACCTGTCCACGCCGCACCCGCAGTGGGGCTTCCGTGGGTTACAGCCCGGTGACCAGTGGTGCCTGTGCGCCGCACGCTGGACCGAGGCGCTGGCGGCGGGGATGGCGCCGCAGGTGGTGCTGGAGGCCACCCACGCGCGGACGCTGGAGTGGGCCGACCTGGACGACCTACGCCGCCACGCCGTCGATCCGGCGCCTCCCGGCTAGCTCCCCTCGCCGCCCGGCCCGCGCCGGCGCAGGTAGCGCTCGATGTCCGCGGCGATCGACTCGCCGGTCGCCTCGCTGATCGAGATCTCCGACTCGGCGCGCTCCTCGAGCTGGCGCACGTAGTCCCGGACGTCCTCGTCGGCCTCAGCCATCTCGCTGACCGTCCGCTCCCAGTTCTCCGCCTGCGCGGGCAGCCCGCCGAGCGGCACCTCGATGTCGAGGACCTCCTCGACCCGGTGCAGCAGGGCCACCGCGGCCTTGGGGTCGGGCGCCTGCGACACGTAGTGCGGCACCGCGGCCCAGAACGAGATCGCCGGGATGCCGTGGCGGACGCAGGCGTCCTGCAGCACGCCGACGATGCCCGTCGGCCCGCGGTAGCGCGAGCGCTCCAGCCCGAAGCGGGCGGCGGAGTCGGCGTCGTAGGAGGTGCCGGAGACCTGCACCGGGCGGGTGTGCGGAGTGTCGGTGAGCAGCGCGCCCAGCGTCACCACGGTCGTCACGCCCAGCTGCTCGACCGAGGTCAGCAGCTCGCGGCAGAAGCTGCGCCACCGCATGCTGGGCTCGATGCCGTGCACCAGCACGACGTCATGCCTCGCGCCGGGTGGCCGGCACGCAGACACCCGCGTCGTGGGCCACTCGATCTCGCGGGTGATCCCGTCGATCAGCCGCACCATCGGCCGGGTCACCTGCAGGTCGTAGTACTCCTCCGGGTCGATGCTGACCAGGGTCTCGGCATCCCAGCTCAGCTCGAGGTGCTCCAGCGCGGTGCTGGCCGCATCGCCTGCGTCGTTCCAACCCTCGAACGCGGCGATCATCACCGGGCTGTCCAACCGGGACAGCTCCTGGCCCGCCTCAACCACGAACGGTTGCGGGCGGCCGGTGTCTCGACCGGTGTCGGAGCCGTCGGGACGGGTCATGTCGTCAAGCCTACGGCTGCGCGCACCCGTCACGCTGGCGACGTGAGGATCGCTCGCCAGATCACTGCACGGCGTCGGCTACTCTCGGTTCCCGTGTCCGAGACGATCTCCACCGGTTTGCTCGACGTGCTCGCGGAGCGCGTCATCGTCGCCGACGGCGGGATGGGCACGATGCTGCAGGCCGCGGCCCTGACCCTGGACGACTTCGCCGGGCTCGACGGCTGCAACGAGATCCTCAACGAGACGCGCCCGGACGTGGTCCAGGGCGTGCACCGGGCTTATCTGGAAGCCGGCTCCGGGGTCATCGAGACCAACACCTTCGGGGTGAACCTGCCCAACCTCGGCGAGTACGCAATCGCGCACCGCATCGTCGAGCTGGCCGAGATGGGCGCCCGGCTGGCCCGCGAGTGTGCCGACGAGTTCGGCACCGCCGCGGCGCCCCGCTACGTGCTGGGGTCGGTCGGCCCCGGCACGAAGCTGCCGACGCTGGGCCATGCGCCGTTCGCGGAGCTGCGCGACGCCTACCAGGAGTGCGGCCGCGGCCTGCTCATCGGCGGCGTTGACGGGATCATGGTCGAGACCTGCCAGGACCTGCTGCAGGCCAAGGCAGCGATCATCGGCGTCCAGCGGGCGATGGCCGCCGAGGGCCGCCGGGTCCCGGTGCTGACGATGGTCACGGTCGAGACCACCGGCACCATGCTGCTTGGCAGCGAGATCGGCGCCGCGCTGACGGCGCTGGAGCCGCTGGGCATCGACGCCATCGGGCTGAACTGCGCGACCGGCCCGGCGGAGATGAGCGAGCACCTGCGCCAGCTGTCCAAGCACGCGCGCGTGCCGCTGGCCGTCATGCCCAACGCCGGCCTGCCAACCCTCGGTCCGGACGGTGCCCTCTACCCGCTGACCCCCGACGAGCTGGCCGAGGCGCTGGCCACCTTCGTGGACGAGTACGGCGTGCGGCTGGTCGGCGGCTGCTGCGGTACGACGCCCGCGCACCTGCGGGCGGTGGTCGAGGCGGTCGCCACGGTCACCCCGGCGCCGCGGACGCCTCGCCCGGAACCGGGTCTGAGCTCGCTCTACGGCGCGGTGCCGTTCCGGCAGGAGACCAGCGTGCTGGTCATCGGCGAGCGCACCAATGCCAACGGCTCGCGCGCGTTTCGCGACGCGATGATCTCCGACCGCTACGACGAGTGCGTCCGGATCGCCCGCGAGCAGACCCGCGACGGTGCGCACCTCATCGACCTGTGCGTGGACTACGTCGGCCGCGACGGCGCCGCCGACATGATCGAGCTGGCCGGCAGGCTGGCCACTGCGTCCACCTTGCCGATCATGCTGGACTCCACCGAGACCGACGTCGTGCGGGTCGGGCTCGAGCGCTTGGGCGGACGCTGCATCGTCAACTCGGTCAACTACGAGGACGGCGCAGGCCCGGAGTCCCGGTTTGCCAAGACGATGACGGTTGCCAAGGAACACGGCGCTGCGGTGGTGGCGCTGTGCATCGACGAGGAGGGCCAGGCCCGCACCGCTGAGTGGAAGGTCCGGGTCGCCTCCCGGCTGATCGAGGACCTCACCACGAACTGGGGCATGCACACCGCCGACATCGTGGTCGACTGCCTGACCTTCCCGATCACGACCGGTCAGGAGGAGGTGCGCCGCGACGCCATCGAGACGATCGAGGCGATCCGCGAGCTCAAGCGTCGCTACCCCGACGTGCAGACGACGCTGGGCGTCTCGAACATCTCCTTCGGCCTCAACGCGGCCGCCCGCCAGGTGCTCAACTCGGTGTTCCTGCACGAGTGCCAGCAGGCCGGGCTGGACACCGCGATCGTGCACGCCAGCAAGATCGTCCCAATGGCGCGCATCCCGGACGACCGCCGCGGTGTCGCGCTCGACCTGATCTACGACCGACGCCGGGAGGACTACGACCCGCTCAGCAAGTTCATGGAGCTGTTCGAGGGCGTCACCGCGTCCGCGGCCAGGGCCGGCCGCGCCGAGGAGCTGGCCGCGCTGCCGCTGTTCGAGCGGCTGGAGCGCCGCATCGTCGACGGCGAGCGCATCGGGCTGGAGGGCGACCTGGACGCCGCCCTGGAGCAACGCCCTGCGCTGGAGATCATCAACGACACGCTGCTGAACGGGATGAAGATCGTCGGCGACCTGTTCGGGTCCGGCGAGATGCAGCTGCCGTTCGTGCTGCAGAGCGCCGAAGTGATGAAGGCCTCGGTGGCGCACCTCGAGCCGCACATGGAGAAGCAGGACAGCGGCGGCAAGGGGACGATCGTGCTCGCCACGGTCAAGGGCGACGTGCACGACATCGGCAAGAACCTCGTGGACATCATCCTGTCCAACAACGGCTACAGCGTGGTCAACTTGGGGATCAAGCAGCCGATCAGCGCGATCCTCGCCGCGGCCGCTGAGCACGACGCCGACGCGGTCGGAATGTCGGGGCTGCTGGTGAAGTCCACTGTGATCATGAAGGAGAACCTGCAGGAGATGGGCTCCCGGGGGGTCGCCACCCGCTGGCCGGTGCTGCTCGGCGGCGCTGCGCTGACCCGCTCGTACGTGGAGAACGACCTCGCCGAGATCTACCCCGGCCGGGTCACCTACGCGCGCGACGCCTTCGAGGGGCTGCGGCTGATGGACTCGGTGATGGCCCGCGCCCGCGGCGTCGACCCCGAGCGCGACGCCGCCGAGGCGGCTGCGACGGCCGAGCGCAAGGC
>JACDBJ010000026.1 GCA_013695005.1 Pseudonocardiales bacterium | reverse complement strand
GGCGGCGGAGCTCCTTCCAGGTGATCCCGGGGTGTTTGCGGCGTAGCCATCGGATGACCTGGCGCCAGGTGAAAGCGCGAAGGTAGCCGAAGGCGATGGCCGACACCCCAGGTCGGAAGTGGGCGGTCCAGCCCCGCAGCACCGGGTTGAGCTGGCGCAGCAGAGCTTCGAGCGGCAGGTTCGTGTTCTGTCGGCACCGCGTCTTCACCTTGCCGGTCACGGCCTTGATGGCCCTGCCCGAGGGGTAGGAGTAGACGTAGAGCCGGTTGCTGCCTCGCTTGCAGCGGCGCTGGATGTGCCATCCGAGGAAGTCGAGGCCGTCGTCGATGTGGGTGATCAGGGTCTTCTCTGGTGACAGGCGCAAGCCCATCGTGGACAAGACCACGGCGATCTCCTCACGGAGGGCTTCGGCGTCGTCCTTGGTGCCCGAGACGAGCAGGCACCAGTCGTCCGCGTACCGCACCAGGCGGTAGTTGGGCAGACCATGACGACGCCGCTTGAGCCGTTCGTTGCGGCTGATGCCCGGGCCTCCCGGCGACTGGGCGATGTACTCGTCCAGCACCGACAGGGCCACGTTGCTCAGCAGCGGTGAGAGGATCGACCCTTGCGGGGTCCCGGCGTCGGTGTCCCTCAAGAGGCGATCCTCACCGAGGATCCCCGTCTTCAGGAACGCCTTCACCAGAGCCAGGACGCGTCTGTCCCCGACGCGCTGACGCACCCGGTCCATCAGGGCCGCATGCGAGATCTCGTCGAAACAGGCTTTGATGTCGCCCTCCACCATCCACTCGTAGGAGCGGGCCGTGAAATGGCGCACCTCGGCCACCGCGTCATGAGTCCGGCGCTTGGGGCGGAACCCGTAGCAACACGGGAGGAAATCCGCCTCGAAGATCGGCTCCAACACCAGTTTCAAGGCGGCTTGGACCACCCGATCCCGCACCGTGGAGATCCCCAGGCGACGACGCTTCGCCGTTCCCGGCTTCGGGATCATCCGCTCTCGGGTCGGTAGCGGGCGGAAGCTGCGGTCCTTCACCTCGGTCCGTAACTGGTCGAGGAACACCTCGACCCCCACCTCGGCCTCCACGTAGTAGACGGTCTGCCCGTCCACTCCGGCCGTGCGCGCCCCCTTGTTGCCCCGCACCCGATCCCAGGCCACCAACAAGAAGCCGGGGTCGGCGACGAGATTGAACAGATCATCGAACCTGCGATGAGGATCATCACGGGCCCAACGGTGCAGCTTGGTTTGGATCTCCAGTACCCGGCGCTCCGCCCTGAGCAGGGCGAACTCCAGCTCGTCGGTGTTCACCGGCGACCTCCTGGTCTTCCCATACGTCCACTGCGGACTTGCTGGCCCCCTTCGCCCTGCGGTCGGCTTTCCCGACCTCCACGACGGGTCGTCACGCCCGCGACTACTACGAGGCCTCCGCCCCGACCGGTGCCCACAGCGGACAACGCGCCTGCCCGTTCCCGCGCTGGCTGCACGAGACGAGGGCGACACCGGACAGTTCCCACGTTCACCACACGACCGATCAGCGGGGTCGGCGCCCAGCTCTGCCCCAGCGGCATCGCCACGACTACGCCGTGGGCATTCACCGTGGCCTCCCGCCGAAAGGGAATCAGCTCCGGCGAGGGAGTTCCCAACCAGCACCTGCCGGTCGGTGCGCACCGCAACCCAGCCCATACCCGCCAGATTTGAGCTGGTGGGCCGATTGAGGGGCTTTACACACTGGTTTCTCACGTACGCCTTTCCGCCTCGCTAGCCGAACCCGCACCGTCTGGCAGTACCAGCGCGTCTCGGCATTGTCAGGGCTGCTTGCCGCCCACCCCCGGCGTTCCCCGGCTCGGGCTGCCCTCTGCTTCACCGGGCTGCCACGACAGCCCGGCGGTGGAGGTCTTTCACCTCCACCCGGTTATGCAGCGCCTCGTGGCGCACGATGCCGTCGGCCCACAGGTAGACGTAGTCCACACCGGACAGATCGCGGCCGGCGAAGGCACGCTGCTCGATCTGCCAGGTTTCGGTCAGCTTCGTGATCACCGGCGCGGACAACCCGGCGGTCGAGCCCAGGAGCTGCCCCAGGGCGGGCCCGAAGTCCCCGGTGGACAGGCCATGCAAGTACAGCAGCGGCAACACCTCGGTGATCTTCGGTGTCTTGCGGCACCAGGCGGGCAGGATCGCCGAGGAGAACCGGGCCCGCACCC
>JACDBJ010000023.1 GCA_013695005.1 Pseudonocardiales bacterium | reverse complement strand
GTCCGCACCCGCCGAGGTCGCCCGCGACCGTGCCGCCGTCCGAGCCGCCTGCGGGGGTTCACCGCGCGTGGTCCAGTGCGGCGTCGATCTGCTCGACCCACCAGCCACCGTCGTCGTCGTACCGCGGCTGAGCGACGCGCGCCCCGGCCAGCGCGGCGGCCCCGTGCGCAGCCGCCGAGCCGGCAGACGCGACCGAGAGCGTAAGACGTGACTCCCGAGCCGTCCAGCCGCGTCGGCGGCCGCGCGCCGAGCCCTGTTTCACGTGAAACATCCGCTGCGAGGGAGGACGAGAACGTGTGGACGCCGATCGCGGAGGAGGCCGAGCGTGCGGCCCGGGTGCTGCACCCGGACCGCAACCGGATGCCGCGGCCGGCCCACCGCAGGGTGATTACCGTCGCGAACCAGAAGGGCGGCGTCGGCAAGACCACGACCACCGTCAACATTGCCGCGGCGCTCGCGCTGCACGGCGTGCGTGCGCTGGTGATCGACCTGGATCCGCAGGGCAACGCCAGCACCGCGCTCGGCATCGAGCACCACGTCGGGATCCCGTCGATCTACGAGGCGCTGGTCGGCGACCGCAACCTGGCCGAGCTCGCGGTGGCCAGCAACAAGTCCCCCGATCTGCTCGGCGTGCCGGCCACCATCGACCTCGCCGGCGCCGAGATCGAGCTGGTCAGCACGGTGGCCCGGGAGGCACGCCTGAAGAAGGCGCTGTCCGACGAGGCACTGGACGCCCTCGGGGTGGACTACGTGCTGATCGACTGCCCGCCCTCGCTCGGCCTGCTCACGGTGAACGCGCTGGTGGCGGCCGCGGAGGTGCTCATCCCGATCCAGTGCGAGTACTACGCGCTGGAGGGGCTCGGCCAGCTATTGAGCAACATCGACCTGGTGCGGGCGAACCTCAACCCGACGCTGCACGTATCCACGATCCTGCTGACGATGTACGACGGCCGGACCAAGCTCGCCGACCAGGTCACCGACGAGGTGCGGCGGCATTTCGGTGAGCAGGTGCTCGACACGGTCATCCCGCGCAGCGTGAAGGTCTCCGAGGCGCCCGGCTTCGGCCAGACGGTGCTGACGTACGACCCCGGCTCCCGGGGCGCGCTGTGCTACGTGGAGGCTGCTCGCGAGATCGCGGTGCGGGGGGCGCGAGGAGCGCAGCAGGGAGGCTCGCGGTGAACCAACGCAAGGGTGGGCTCGGGCGCGGTCTTGCTGCGCTGATCCCCACCGCACCCCCGGACGGGGCCGCCGCCGAGCGCTCTCCCAGCTCGATGTCAGTGGCCACCGTCGAGCCCAGCGGCTCCACGATGGGCGCGGTGTACCGCGAGGTGCCCACCGCGGCGATCGAGCCCAATCCGCAGCAGCCCCGCCGCAGCTTCGACGACGAGTCGCTGGCCGAGCTGTCGCACTCGATCCGCGAGTTCGGGCTGTTGCAGCCCATCGTCGTCCGCGAGACCGAGCCGGGGCAGTTCCAGCTGATCATGGGCGAGCGCCGCTGGCGGGCGGCCCAACTGGCGGGCCTGCCGACGCTGCCGGCGATCGTGCGCAGCACAGCCGACGACGCCCTGCTGCGCGATGCCCTGCTGGAGAACATCCACCGGGTCCAGCTCAACCCGCTGGAGGAGGCCGCTGCATACGAGCAGCTGCTCGCCGAGTTCGGCGTGACGCATACGGAGCTCGCCGACCGGCTCGGTCGTAGCCGTCCGCTGGTCACCAACACGATCCGGTTGCTGCGGCTGCCGGTGTCGGTGCAGCGCCGGGTCGCGGCCGGGGTGCTGTCGGCTGGTCATGCCAGGGCGTTGTTGGGCCTCACCGGTGCGGAGCGGCAGGAGGACCTGGCGGCACGGGTGGTCGCCGAGGGACTCTCGGTGCGCGCCACCGAGGAGGAGGTGGTGCTGGCCAAACGGGACAAGCCGGCGGCGAACAAGCCCCGCGCCCGCAAGCCGATCAGCGCCCCTGGCCTGCAGGAACTGGCCGAACGGCTGTCCGACTCGTTCGATACCCGGGTTCGCGTCGAGCTCGGCCAGCGCAAGGGTCGGATCGTCGTCGAGTTCGGCTCGGTGGACGACCTCGAGCGCATCGTCGCCATGATGGCCCCGCCACGCACGTAGCGACGCCGGCCACCGCCATGATCGCCATCTGGGTGCCTAGACGCTCGCTGAGTGCACCTTTCGGCACCTAAACGGCGATCATGTAGCGCGGCCGCGCCTGCGAGGGCCGGCGAGGCAACTGAATCGATTCTTCGCCCCGACAGTGCACAGGTCTTCGCCTTAGGCCCAGCGCGATCTATCATCGGGTGCCCGCGCTCTGCACATAGGTGCCGCAAGACGCCGTCAACGCCCGCCGGAGGTCTGCCTGTGTCGAGGCATGTCGGGGGCGTGACGCTGGACAACCTGGACGACCTGCCCAAGAAGTGCCGCCGCTGCGTGTACTGGGAGCTGGCGCCACACCTCGGCGAGCAGGCCGCCGAGTACGGCTCGACCGAGCTGGAGAAGGAAGCGTGGGTCTCCAGCGTGCTGCTGGAGTGGGGCTCCTGCGGGAAGTTGGTCCGCGTCGAGCGGGTCCCGGCCGGTTACGTCATCTACGCGCCGCCGGCGGCCGTGCCCCGCGCCGCCGCCTTCCCGACCGGGCCGGTCGGCGCCGACGCGGTGCTGCTCACGGCCCTGAAGGTGCTGCCCGAGTTCGCCGGCACCGGGATCGGCCGGATGCTCGTGCAGAGCGTGGCCAAGGACCTCACCAGGCGCGGGGTCAAGGCGTTGGAGGCCTTCGGCGACGCCGAGCCCACCCCCGGGTCCACCTGCGTCGTGCCGGCCGACTTCCTGCGCTCCGTTGGCTTCAAGACCGTACGGGCACACGAGAAGTGGCCGCGGCTGCGCCTGGAGCTGCGTTCGGCGCTGTCGTGGAAGGAAGACGTCGAGGCGGCGCTCGCCGAGCTGCTCGGCACCGTCGACATCCCGGCGCCGACGCCGGCGCCTATCGAGCGCCAGCTGATACCCCGCGTCGGCGGCTCAGGCTGAGTGACTCACGCTGAGCGGCCGGAGCCCTCGGCCCGGCTGAGCTCGGAGGCCAACACGTCGGAGAAGGTGAACGTGCCCGTCGGGTGGTCATCCTGTTCCAGCAGGTAGAGCCGTTTGACGGCCACCAGCACGCCCTCGGCCACCACGTCGCGGAAGATCGGGTCCAGCAGCTTGCGTCGGTCGCCGAGGTGGGTGAGGTAGCCGACCTCGATGCGCACCGCCGGCATCCGGGTCAGCCGCAGCATCTCCCAGGTCCGGCGCTGGACGTGGCAGTCGGCCATCGCCGTGCGCGCCACCAGCTCGCGGTGGATCAACCCGGCCAGCGCCTCGCCCATGGTGGAGGTCGTGCCGTCGCCGGTGCCGTAGTGGAACGTGGCGAGCCCCTGGGCGTGCATGCTGTGGTTGGCGTCGGTGTGCAGCGACAGCAGCAGATCCGCGCCGGCCTCGTTGGCGAACGCGGCGCGGTCGGCGTCGGTCGGGCAGCTCTGCTCTCCGCGGGACAGCAGGGCCTCGATGCCGGTCGCGGCCATGCGACCCTCGAGCCGGCGGGCGAGGTCCCACATCAGGTCGGCTTCCGAGACCCCGGCGACGGTCACCCCGCGGTCCGGCCCGCCATGCCCTGGGTCGATCACCAGCCGCTTGCCACGCAGCCGGGGCCCGGCGC
>JACDBJ010000006.1 GCA_013695005.1 Pseudonocardiales bacterium | reverse complement strand
GCGCTGG
Source organism: Pseudonocardiales bacterium (assembly GCA_013695005.1). Taxonomy (GTDB): domain Bacteria; phylum Actinomycetota; class Actinomycetes; order Mycobacteriales; family Pseudonocardiaceae; genus Pseudonocardia. Next base: position 8,052 of record JACDBJ010000006.1, on the reverse strand, counting down.
ACGCGGCGACGTCCGCCGGCGTCGACGCCTACGTCACCGCCGACCTCCGCCACCATCCAGCGGCCGAGCACCTGCTCGCCGGCACGGTCGCCGGACGCACCACACCTGCGCTGGTGGACGTCGCGCACTGGGCGTCGGAGCACCCGTGGTGCGAGCAGGCAGCGGAGGTGATCCGCGTCGGGCTGGGGGGTACGGTCGACGTCCGCGTCTCACAGCTGCGCACGGATCCATGGACCATCAGCGCGACCAGCGCGGACGCGGACGACATCCCGGGAAGGACAGCTCAGTGAAGGTCGACCCCGCCACCCAACGGCGACTGCTTGACCTGGCCACTGTCGACGGTGAGCTGAGCCGCATCGTGCACCGCCGGGGCAGCCTCCCGGAGGCGCAAGAGGCCGCGACGGCCGAGCAGACCAGGCGCGCCAGCCAGGAGGCCGTGAGCGCGGGGGAGACCTCGGCGAGCGACCTCGACCGCGAAATCCGGCGGCTGGAGCGCGACGTGGACGCCGTGCGCGACCGCGGCGGCCGCGACCGTGACCTGCTCGCCGGCAGTGGCGTGTCGGCCAAGCAGGCGGTGGACCTGCAGCACGAGCTCGAGACGCTGGCCCGCCGGCAGGGCGTGTTGGAGGACGAGCTGCTGGAGGTGCTGGAGCAGCGCGAGTCGGTCGGCACCGAGCTCGACAAGGCGCGCGCCGAGCTGGCCACCGCCGAGCAGGCGCTGACCGAGGCGTCCGACCGTCGCGACGCCGCGATGGCCGACCTCGACGCCGCCGAGCAGGACAAGAGCAGCGAGCGCAAGGTCATCACCGCCGAGCTGCCCGCCGAGCTGATCAGCCTCTACGAACGCATCCGTGCCCAGGGCCACGCCGGCGCCGCTTTACTGCGGCGCGGCGCCTGCGGCGGCTGCCGGCTGGACCTGGACCGCACCGCGCTCGGCGAGCTGCGTTCCGCGGAGCCCGACGAGATCGTCCGCTGCGAGGAGTGCGGCTCGATCCTGGTACGCACCGAGGAGTCCGGCCTGTGAGCGAGAAGGTGATCGTCGAAGCCGACGGCGGCGCGCGGGGCAACCCAGGGCCGGCCGGCTACGGCGCCGTGGTGATCGACGCCAGCACCGGCCAGGTGCTCGTGGAGGCGCTCGGCGGACTCGGCGTCACGACGAACAACGTCGCCGAGTACCAGGGCCTGATCGCCGGCCTGCGCGCGGCCCAGGAGCGCGGCGCACGGGAGGTCGACGTCCGGCTGGACTCCAAGCTGCTGGTAGAGCAGATGAGCGGCCGCTGGAAGATCAAGCACCCCGGCCTGCGCCAGCTGGCCTCGGAGGCCGCCGAACTGGTGCGCTCGTTCGACACGGTCAGCTTCAGCTGGATCCCGCGCGCGCAGAACTCGCGCGCGGACAAGCTCGCGAACAAGGCCATGGACACCCAGGCCCAGGCCGGGCGGTGACCGGGGGGCTCACCTGGACCGGCCAGCTCGGTGAGCCGACCCGCCTGCTGCTGCTACGCCACGGCGAGACCGAGCTGTCCGCCCAACGCCGCTACTCCGGCCGCAGCGACCCGCCGCTCACCGAGCACGGTCGCGCGCAGGCCGCCGACGCCGCCCGCCACCTCGCCGGCCACCCAGCGATCGCAGCGGTCGTCAGCTCTCCACTGCGGCGTGCGAGGCAGACCGCCGAGCCCATCGCCGCCGAGCTGGGCGTCCCGCTGACTGTGCACGACGGGCTGATCGAGACCGACTTCGGCGCGTGGGACGGCTTGACGTTCGCCGAGGCCGCCGCCCGCGACCCGGAGCTGCACACCCGCTGGCTGACCGATCCGACCATCACGCCACCGGGCGGTGAGAGCTTCGACGCAGTGGCCCGGCGGGTCGCGGCGGCAGGGGACGAGCTGGTCGCCGCGCACCGGGCGGCGGCTGTGCTGCTGGTCAGCCACGTCACGCCGATCAAGTTGCTGCTGCGCGACGCACTCGACTCCGGGCCGGCGTTCCTGCACCGGCTGCACCTCGACCTGGCGTCGCTGTCGGTCGTCGACCGCTATCCCGACGGCGGCGTCTCTGTGCGGATGGTCAACGCGCCGACGTCCTAGGGGAGTTCCGGCTGGTAGGTGCCGAAGCTCCAGCTGTTGCCCTCGGTGTCGGTCGCGGCGTACTCCCGTGAGCCGTAGGGCTGGTCGGTCAGTGGCATGACGATCTCCGCGCCGGCCGCGACGGCCCGGTCGTGGTGTGCGTCAGGATCCTCGACCGCGAGGTAGAGCGTCACCGGGCCGCCGTCGAACGGGCCAGGTGGGTCGGACCGCGTACCGAGCATGATCACGCCGTTGCCCCAACCGAGCTCGGCGTGCTTAACGGTGCCGTCCGGCCCGCGGGACACCTCCCCGAGCGTGAGCCCGAAGGCGTCGGTCAGGAAGGCGATCGCGGCGTCCGCGTCGGCGTAGCGCAGGGTGGGGTAGACGCTGGGTCGCTTGTCGTCGAGTGCCATGGCCGCAACGCTAGACGCGCCGCTTGCCGCCGTCTTGGACGAATGTGACCTGGGACTCGCGGACCAGCGGTGGCCTACCTGCGTGTCGAGCTCGCTGGGCTCGTGGCTGCCGGCCGCCTCGGGGATGCGGCGGAGCGCTTCCAGAGGGCGATCGGCGTGCCCGACGAGTTCCTCGACGGGATGCCGGGGACGCCGTCCTGGTCGGCGCTGGAGGCGGTCGCCCACACCCTGGTCTACGACTGCAGGATCTCCGACGCGACGTCGCTGAAGCTTGTCGCGTCGGTGACGGCACCCACTCTCGTCCTGGACAGCGAAGGCACCAGCGGCCCGCTGACCAGCTGGGCGGGCGACATCGTCAACGCGCTGCCCAACGGCACGCATCGCAGCCTGGCAGGTGAGTGGCACGGTGTGCCGGACGAAACCTTGGCACCGGTGCTGACGGAGTTCTTCCAGCACTGCCTCACCACTCGTGTGACAGAACATGCGCTGGGAGCAAGAAATGCCACATGAGTGGCGGCGCTCAGGCGCCGGCGAGCCGGTACTCCGAGGGGGTGCAGCCCGCGAGTCGGCGAAACTCCCTGGTCAGGTGGCTGTGGTCGGCGTAGCCGCTCGCGGCGGCCACGTCGCTGATAGTGGCCTCGGTACCGAGCAGGCGTACCGCGTGGCGGAAGCGCAGCACACTGGCCGTCGCCTTCGGCCCCATCCCGACCTGCTCGTGGAACCGGGCTCCGAAGTGCCGCCTGCTCCACCCGATCTCGGCGGCCAGCGCACCGACCGGCGCCAGGCCGCCGGTATGCTGCAGCCGCCGCAGCGCCCACGCCACCGCCGGGTCCGGCGCCGGACCCTCGTCCGCCCACCCCAACAGGGTTTCGTCGAGCAGCGCGAACCGTTCCTCCCAGCCGGGCGCATCCGCCAGCTGCGTGATCAAGGCGCTCCATGGTCGCTCGTCCAGCGCGTCCAGCTCGATGGTGGTGTTGGCCAGCTCGCGCATCGGGAGGCCGAACAGCCGGTACGCGCCGAGCGGCGGCAGGTCGAGCTGCATGCCGTGCAGCTCGCCGTACTCGGTCAGAACGGAGTGCTCGTCGATGCCGGCCACGAACGAGCTGAAGGTCGCCGAGCCGCCGGGATCGGTGATCGTCAGCTTGCCCTCGAAGGTGAGGATCACCGTGACCAGACCAGTGGGTATCTCCCGCCGCCGGATCGGTTCCGAGCCGAGCGGGCGCAGCGAGTAACCGCTGTAGCGGGCGATGTACGGCGCAAGCTCCGGCGGCGGCGTGCGCTCCGCCACATCGAGTTGCATCCCGTCCACCCGACCAGTGTGCTCCCGAGGTGCGACAAGGTCTCCTACGATGATCGAGGAAATGACGACCAACCGGGTGCGGGTGGGCGGGCCGTTCTTCGAGGACCTGGAGCGAGGGCAGGTCTTCGACGACGCGCCCGCGCTGACGCTGACCGCTGGGCAGGCGGCGCTGCACCAGGCGTTGTCCGGCGACCGGATGCGGCTTCCGCTGGACGGCGAGCTGTCCAAGGCCGTCACGGGCCGCGCCGAGCCGTTCGCGCATCCCACGCTGGTGTGCCACGTCGCCATCGGCCAGAGCACCGGGGTGTCCCAGCGGGTCCGGGGCAACCTGTTCTACCGCGGGCTGAGGTTCCTACGCCCGGTGCACCTGGGGGACACCCTGCGCACCCGGGTCGAGGTGGTCGCGCTGCGGCAGAACGCCCGCAAGCCTGGGCGGCCCGCCACCGGGCTCGTGGCGTTGCGGATGCAGGTCAGCAACCAGCATCAGCAGGGGGTGCTGGACTTCTGGCGCTGCCCGATGATCCCGCTGCGCGACCCTCACACCGAGACCGGCCATCAGGACGTCTTCGACGACATCCCGACCGACATCGACCTCGACGCACTTGCCTCGGCGGTGCCGTCGGACTGGCGGCTTGAGCACTTCCCCGAGGCCGGCGAGCTCACGCCGGGCACCGTGTACGACGTCGAGGTCCGAGACACCGTCACCAGCGCGCCGGAGCTGGCCCGCGCGACCCTGAACCTGGCGGCGACGCACACCGACCCGGCTGCGTCGCCGTACGGGCGGCGGCTGGTCTACGGCGGGCACACGATCTCGGTCGCCGGCGCGCAGGCCACCAGGGCGCTGCCGGACCTGGTCACGATCCTGGCCTGGCGCAGCTGCGACCACACCGGACCGGTGTTCGAGGGCGACGTGTTGCGCACCGAGCTGCACGTCGAGGCCGTGCACCCCGGCGCCGGCTTCCGGCTGGCCGAGCTGCGAGCGATCGTGCACGCCACCAGGGTGGACGGCTCCGGCGACGACGACCCGGTGCTCGACTGGCGCTTCGTCGGGCTGGTGGCCGGGGACGGTGGCGGCCGATGACGGGCATCCTCGCCGGCATGCGGGTGGTCGAGGGCTCGGCGTTCGTCGCCGCCCCGCTCGGCGGGATGACACTGGCCCAGCTCGGCGCGGACGTCATCCGGTTCGACCAGATCGGAGGCGGCCTCGACGCCGGGCGCTGGCCGGTCACCGCAGACGGCAGGAGCCTGTTCTGGGCCGGGATGAACAAGGGCAAGCGCTCGATCGCGGTGGACCTGCGCTCGCCCCGCGGCCAGGAGCTGCTCACGGAGCTGATCACCGCACCCGGCCCGGACGCGGGGCTCTTCGTGACGAACTTCCCTGCGGCTGGCTGGCTCGCCTACGACGCGCTGTGTGCCAGGCGGCCGGACCTGATCATGGTGCACGTCGTCGGCAACCCGGACGGCTCGTCGGAGGTGGACTACACCGTCAACGCCTCCGCAGGCTTCCCGTTCGTCACCGGGCCGACGGACGTGGACGGGCCGGTGAACCACGTCCTGCCGGCGTGGGACGTCGTCACCGGAACGCTGGCCGCGACCGGCCTGCTGGCGGCTGAGCGCAAGCGGCGGCTGGACGGCAGCGGACAGTACGTCAGGCTGGCGCTGTCGGATGTGGCGTTCGCGACGGCGGGTCACCTGGGCAACATCGCGGAGGTGCAGGTCAACGGCGTCGACCGGCCGCGGTTCGGCAACTATCTGTTCGGGGCGTTCGGGCGGGACTTCGCGACCAGCGACGGGCGGCGGGTGATGGTCCTCGGCCTGACACCCCGGCAATGGCGCGGCCTGGTCGCCGCCGCCGACCTCGGCGACGCGTGCGCCCAGATCGAGAAGTCGCTCGGGGTGGACCTGAGCAAGGAGGGCGACCGGTTCTTCGCGCGGGAGGAGATCGCGGCGGCTCTGGAGCCGTGGGTCGCGGCTCGAACCCTCGACGACGTGCGGGCGCGCTTCGACTCCAACGGCGTCGCCTGGAGCAGATACCAGAGCTTCGCCGACCTGGTGGCCGACGATCCGCGCTGCTCACCGGCCAACCCGATGTTCGCCGAGGTCGACCAACCGGGGATCGGCCGCTACCTCATGCCGGGCTCGCCGCTGGAGTTCTCAGCAGCCGAGCGGCTCCCGCCGCGGCCCGCACCACTGCTTGGGGAGCACACCGACCAGATCCTCGCCGACGTCATGGGGCTGTCGTCGGCGGAGATCGGGCGGTTGCACGGCGCCGGCGTCGTCGCCGGCCCGCGCTAGCCGCGCGCTCATTGAGGTCCTCACACGCTCCCTGGACCGTGCGAGGACCGCATTCGGCGCGCGGATCGGAGTTGGCGGCGCGGGCCTAGCGGACGAACAGGTAGACAGCGACTGCGATCCCGAGCGTGACGACCGACCACCGCAGCACCGCCTCCGGCAGCCGCCTCGCCACCCGGGCGCCGATGAACCCGCCGACGAGTGTGGCCGGCGCCAGCACGGCGACGGCGAGCCAGTCGACCGGCGCAGCGATCGCGAACACCACCACCGTGACCGTCGTGATGATCAGCGAGAGCACACCCTTCAGCGCGTTGACCCGCACCAGCCGGTCATGGGTGGCCAGCGCGAGCACCGAGATGAGGATCACCCCGAGCGCGCCGCCGAAGTACCCGCCGTAGATGGAGGCGACGAACACGACGGGCAGCAGCAGCGCAGGCCGGTCCGGCGCGTCGGGACCAGGATTGCCGGCCAGACGCTTGAGCTGCGACTGCGCGGCCAGCAGCAGGCTGGCAAGCAGCACGAGGACGGGCACGATCGTGTCGAACACGGCGCCCGGCAAGGCCAGCAGCAGCAGGCAGCCGACCAGCGAGCCGGCCACGGCCACTGCGGTCAGCGAGACGATCCGCCCGCGCTGGCCTTCCAGCTCCTCGCGTCCGCCGAGCACGAGGCCAAGGAAGCCGGGCCACTGCGCTACGGAGTTGGTGACGTTCGCCTGCAACGGCGGCAGCCCGACGGCCAGCAGCGCCGGGAACACCAGCAGCGACCCGCCGCCGGCCACGGCGTTCACCAACCCGGCGGCGAGCCCGGCGGCGATCAGGAACGACAGCGAGCCGGGGGAGTAGTCGATCAAGACCGCTCGCTCACCCCAGCAGGCTAATCCGCCCGCTTGCTGCGGGCATGGTCCGGCGACCCCTGGCGTTACACTCCGCGAGCGGACGAGCTGGCCGGGCGGCCGCGTTGCTGGGCCTGCGGGCCCGGTGCCGAGGAAAGTCCGGACTCCGCAGGGCAGGGTGGTTGCTAACGGCAACCCGGGGCAACCCGCGGGAAAGTGCCACAGAGAACAGACCGCCTCGCGCCGCGCGCGCGGGGTAAGGGTGAAACGGTGGTGTAAGAGACCACCAGCATCCCGGGTGACCGGGATGGCTTGGCAAACCCCACCCGGAGCAAGGCCAAGAGGCGGCTCGGTGCAAGCCGGGCCGCTGCGCAGGCGTTCGAGGGCTGCCCGCCCGATGCCTGCGGGTAGGCCGCACAGAGCCCGCCGGCAACGGCGGGACTAGATGGATGGCCGCCCACCGGAGCGCCGCAAGGCGCCCGGGGACAGGATCCGGCTTACAGGCCAGCTCGTCCGCCCCAAGCCTGTGACCTGCGATGGAGTCAACCGGACTCCTCCTCGGGGCACACCGGGGGCACATGAGGACCGAAGACGCTGTCAATGGCCTCACGCGTTCGATCGTCGGAGTCGGGCCACAGGTGGGAGTAGGTGTCCAGGGTCTCTGCTGCTGTTGCGTGGCCTAGGCGGCGCTGGACGGTCTTGACCGACTCTCCGTGCCGAATGAGCAGCGACGCGTAGTAGTGCCGGAGCTCGTGCATGCCGGTGCCCTTCGGAGCACCGGCCTTCTCTACTGCCGGTCGCCAGACCTCGCGGGAGAACCATGTCCGCCGGATGGCCTCGCCATCATCGTCGGTGAAGATCAGCCTGTCTGTGTGTTCGACTGGGAAGCGTTCGATGTGTTCTGCCAGGGTCGTGACGACGACTTGCGGCAGCGGGATCGTGCGGTGCGAGGCAGCGGTCTTCGGCGGTGCAAGGAATGCGTCTTTGTTGGGCACCAGCACAAGTTGTTGATCCACTCGCAGAGTCCGGTGTAGGAACGCGATGCGGTCCTGACACAGCCCGAAGCATTCGCCTTGGCGCATTCCAGTCCCAGCGGCCAAGACGACGAGCGCCCGGTACCTCCGTGGCACGGCTTCCACCAGGCCCTCAACGACC